>NZ_JBFAIU010000073.1:0-27240 GCF_040654855.1 Asanoa sp. NPDC050611 | reverse complement strand
GCATTGTCAATGGGCGGCGATGCCTTCGGCGGTTTCCGCGGCGGCGCCGTCGCCGGCCGCTGCCGCGCGGCTGCTGAAGATGTCGGGTTCGAGGTAGATCACCCGGGCGATCGGCACCGCTTCGCGGACCCGGGACTCGGCCGCGTTGATCGCTCGGGCCACCTCCTCGGCGGAGGCGTTGGGCGTCACCGCGATCTTCGCGGCCACCAGCAGCTCCTCGGGGCCGAGGTGCAGCGTCTTCATGTGGATGACGCGGTCGATGTCGTCGCCGACCAGGGCCTTCTCGATCGTCCGGACGTTTTCCGGGCTCGCGCTCTCGCCCAGCAGGAGGCTCTTGGTCTCGATCGCGAGGATCACCGCGATCGCGACCAGCAGCAGGCCGATCATGGCCGTGCCGAGCGCGTCCCACTTGCCGTCGCCGGTGGCCAGCGTCATGGAGACGCCGAACAGCGCGAAGACCAGGCCGAGCAGGGCGCCCATGTCCTCGAGGAGGACGACCGGCAGCTCCGGCGCCTTCGCCCGTCGGACGAAGCTGACCCAGGACGCCTTGCCACGGACCGTGTTCGACTCGTGGATCGCGGTGCGCAGCGAGAACGACTCCAGCCCGATCGCGATGACCAGCACCGTGATCGGCACCCACTGCCACTCGTCGATGCCGTGCGGGTCCTGGTACTTGTGCCAGGCCTCGTAGAGCGCGAACAGGCCGCCGACGCTGAACAGGATGATCGAGACGATGAAGGCGTAGATGTAGCGCTCTCGCCCGTACCCGAAGGGGTGCTCGGGTGTTGCCTTCCGGGTCGCGCGCCGGCCCCCGAGCAGCAGGAGAGCCTGGTTGCCCGAGTCGGCGACCGAGTGGATCGCCTCCGCGAGCATCGACGACGAACCGGTGAGGACGAAGGCCAGGAACTTCGTGACAGCGATGCCGAGGTTGGCACCAAGCGCCGCGATGATCGCCCGGGTGCCGCCGCCGGCACTCATGTCACTCCGCTCATGGGTTGGAAAGCTCCTTCATCTCGGAGACGGCCGGAACGGCCATGGGGTCGAGACCGTGCGCCAGAGCAAGATAAACCGACGCGAAGTCGGGCACGGCGACCAGGGAAGCCAACCGCTCCAGAGCTGATCCTCCCTCAGCGGTGATGACGTCGCAGCGCACGCCGCGGCGCTCGGCCAGGGTCTGGATCGCGTCGGCGCGGCGTTCCTCGACCGCGAAGGGCTCGTCGGTGTCGTCGTCGGCGTTGAGGCCGCCGTCGCGCATCAGCACGACGCGCAGCCGGCTGGCCAGCTGGTCCTCGTCGTCGAAGGGGTCGGCGAAGATGTCCCGGTCGGACTCGACCAGGCCGCCGAAGACGCCGTCGAGCAGGCCGACCCGGCCACGACCGGCCTCGCCGAGCGCACCGGCGACCACCGGGTAGCGGGCGTTGGCCGACAGCGTGTCGGCGAACCGCCGCGCGGCGACGGTGGCCAGCGGCGACGAGCCCCAGACGATCGGCACGGACCCGGCCAGGCCCAGGGCCAGCGACTTCGCCGGGTTGACGAACGACTCGGCGTTGGGGCGGCAGCGCTCGGCGTCGGCGTCGAGCCGGGTCGCGGTCTCCGCGAAGTCGGCCTCGTTGACCTTGACCAGGCCGAGCGTCCGCGCGGCGAGCAGCACCGGGACCGTGAGCGCCCAGAGGCTGGCCCGGGCGGGCGCGCGGCGCGGCACCGGGATGAACGGCGACCGGGACCGCTCGACCACCGATTGGAGCTCGGAGTCGGGCGCACCGATGCCGACGAGGCGGGCACCGCGCCTGGCGGCGGCGTCGGCCGCCGCCAGCGCCTCGGGGCTGTGCCCGGACGCGCTGATCGCGATCACGACGTCGGCGGCGCCGACCCAGCCGGGGACACCGGCGCTGCGGTGGGCGATGACGGGCGCGCGGGACCGCGGGCCCGCCGCCATCGCGAGGATCTCGCCGGTGCGGGCCGCGGTGCCGGCACCCGCGATCACGACGGCGCGCGGCAGCCCGTCGTCTTCGAGCGCCGACAGGTTGACCTCGGCGGCCAGGGCCGCGGACTCCCGGACCTGCGCGCCGGCCGAGGCCGTCATCCGCAGCATGCCGCCGGGGTCGTTCTCGGCCATGGCTTCCTGGTTGTCGAGCAGGGCCTCGTCGGCCACGCGCTGGCCACGCAGGCCCGCGGCACCGCCTACTGGGCTTTCCATCAGCTCGGCTCCCGGCGTGCCTCGTCGAGCAGCAGGATCGGGATGTCGTCACGGACCTCGAACACCCGGTGGCACTCTGTGCACGTCAGCGTCTGCGCCTCCGCGTCATAGGTGAGCGGCGCGTGGTGCGTGTCCGGACAGGCCAGAATGTCCAACAATTGCTGATCCAGGGCCATGGTGCGGCTCCTTCCAGAGGCGGGCGGCGGGCCGTCCGGCGACGATCTTAGCGGCGGACGAGCCCGAGCACTTCGTCACGCAGTTCTGCCATGCGCGTAGCCGTCGGCGCCTCGACGTTGAGCCGGATCAACGGCTCGGTGTTGGAGGCGCGCAGGTTGAGCCAGGCGCCGTCGGGGAAGGTCAGCGTCAGGCCGTCCAGCTCGTCGACGGCGGCGTCGGGGTAGGCGGCGCGGACCTCCTGCTGCTTCGCCCGCTGGTCGGGGACCGTCGAGTTGATCTCGCCGGACGCCACGTAGCGCTCGAAGTCGCGGCCGAGCACCGACAGCGGCTCGGCCTGGCCGCCGAGGGCGGCGAGCACGTGCATCGCGGCGAGCATGCCGGTGTCGGCGAACCAGAAGTCGCGGAAGTAGTAGTGCGCCGAGTGCTCGCCGCCGAACACGGCGTTGGTGCGGGCCATCTCGGACTTGATGAAGGAGTGGCCGACCCGCGCGCGCACGGCGGTGCCGCCGTTCTCCTTGATGATCTCAGGGACGGCGCTCGACGTGATCAGGTTGTAGATGACCGTGTCGCCCGGGTGCTTGGCCAGCTCGCGGGCCGCGACCAGCGCGGTGATCGCGCTCGGGCTGACCGGCTCGCCGCGCTCGTCGATCACGAAGCAGCGGTCGGCGTCGCCGTCGAAGGCGAGCCCTAGGTCGGCGCCGTGCTGCACGACCGCGTGCTGCAGGTCGACCAGGTTCTTGGGCTCCAGCGGGTTGGCCTCGTGGTTGGGGAACGAGCCGTCGAGCTCGAAGTAGAGCGGGACGATCGTCAGCGGCAGCGCGTCGAGCGCCTGGTCGCCCAGCACCGCCGGGACCGTGTAGCCGCCCATGCCGTTGCCCGCGTCGACGACCACCTTGAGTGGGCGGATGCCGGACAAATCAACCAGAGTGCGCAGGTGGCGGGCGTATTCGGTGAGCATGTCCCGCTGCTCCGGCCGCGCGTCGGCCGCCGGGGCCGGCCACGGCGCCGCGCCGTCGAGGATGCGCTGCGCGTTTTTCCTGATCTCGACGAGACCGGACTCCTGGCCGACGGGCTTGGCGCCGGCGAGGCACAGCTTGATGCCGTTGTATTGCGCCGGGTTGTGGCTCGCCGTGAACATCGCGCCCGGCAGGCCGAGTGAGCCCGCCGCGAAGTAGAGCAGGTCGGTGGAGCCCAGACCCGCCTCGACGACGCCGAGGCCCTCGCTGAGCACGCCGCGGGCGAACGCGGCCGCCAGACCCGGCGAGGAGGCACGCATGTCGTGGGCGGTGACGATGCGGGTGGTGCCGGGGTGGCTGGCCGTGAGGAACTGCGCGAAGCCAGCGCCGAGCGCCTCCGCAGCCCGCTCGTCCCATTGGTCCGGGACGACTCCGCGGATGTCGTATGCCTTGACGATCTGGGACAGGTCGGACAACGCACTCGCTCCTCGGACGATGCCAGCTTATCGCCGCCGAGCGTAACGGAGCGCGTCAGCCCGGATGTCGAGGCGCTCGGCGCCTGTGGATAACCGGGCGCCTGTGGATAACCCCGACCTCAGTCCTCGACGCGCGGCAGGATCACCGTCGGCTGGTCCGTTCCCGGTCCCGCCGCCGGCCGCACGGGAGGCAGCAAGATGGTCGACGAGTCGTTCCCCGGATCGCCGTGGTCGTGGCCCGACCGGGCCCGGCCGCCCTTGTCGGCACGCAGCTGGCGCACCAGGAAAACGATCAGACCGACGCCCACGAGCACGAGCACGAGGCCGCCGCCCATGACCAGGCCGCTCATGCCCAGAAAGCCGCCGTCGCCCGAGTCGTGCGGTGCGATCGGCACGCCGACCGCGAGGGGGCTTTTCGCCGGGTCGTCGAACGGCGCGACGGTGTCCGGGTCCACGGTGGCAGCGGCGGAGGGCGTCGCGGTCTTGCGCGGCTTGGCGGTCTTGCTGGGTGTGGGCTTGACCCCGTTGACCCGCGCCGCCGCCGACTCGCTGCCGAGCGCCTGGCCGCGGCCGCTGAACGCCTGGCCGATCAGGGTCACGCTGCCGCCCGGGGTGCCTTTGGCGAAGCTGATGCGATACCTACCGACCGCGGTCTGCCGGTCACAGATCGTCGAGCGGTCGGGTGCGGTGCGTTCGGTGACCACCGTGTCGCCGCCCGCGTCCGCGACGATGACGGGCCGCCACTGTCCGCGGCTCTGCGTCTCGACCCGCACCTGGTTGGCATTCATGCCGTTGGCGAGGCGGATGGCGAGGGCGGTACGCACGCCGATGCAGCCGCGGTCGCGCCGGGTCACGCTGACGGAGGCGGAGCCGGTGTCCCCACCCGCGGTGAAGGTGCGCGTGGCCCGCAGGTCGATCCGCTCGTCGGCGGCGCTGGCCGGCCCCGCCGAGACCACGAGCCCGACGCCGATCGCACCGACCAGCCCGACACCGATCGCCAACAGCGCCGCCGCCGGACGCCCACCGCGCGGACCCGCCATCATCACCATCTCCCGCGTCCGGTTCCCTCACCCGGGCGACACGGTACCCGCTGGCACTCGGCTTCTCGGCCGGCGAACGCCTCTGGATCGACACGGTGTAGCCACGTAACGACAGCCCGCATTGTCATCTTCCTGACGGCATCGGCGGCCGCCGCGGCGCCGTACCGCGAACGCGAAGTTTCCGGGGTTCGCCCGCGTCCCGCGCCCAGGGCCGTGCGTTGAACCGGAAGCTGGCCCACCTGACGGGTGAAACCCCAGGTCAAGCCCGCGTACGGGGTCTTGGCGCGCGCGTGGGTGCACTGATCTCATGTGCCCAAACCAGCAGCCGCCGGAACCGGCCTGTGCAGATTGGACGGTGCAGATGTGACTGTCACCCTGGGCAACCGGTCCGCGATCCCGGCGCCGCGCCGTGGGTCCGGGGTCCTCGATCGGGCTCGCACGGTCACCGAGCCGGCACTGCGCGCGGCCGTCGACAGCCTGCCGCCGGCCACCCGGCGGGCGGTGGGCTACCACTTCGGGTGGTGGGACGTCGACGGCAACGACCGGCAGGGCGCGGCCGGCAAGGCGGTGCGGCCGGCCCTCGTGCTGGTGGCGGCCGAGGCCGTCGGCGGCACTCCGGTCGGCATGGCCGCCGTCGCGGCGGTGCCTGCGGCGATCCCGGCCGCGGTCGCCGTCGAGTTGGTGCACAACTTCTCGCTCCTGCATGACGACGTGCTCGACGGCGCCGGGCTGCGCCGTCACCGCCCGACGGTGTGGAAGGCGTTCGGCACCGGCACGGCCATCCTGGCCGGCGACGCGTTGCTCGCGCTCGCGTTCGACGTGCTCGCGGCCACGGCCCACCCGGCCGGGCCCACCGCCGCGCGGATGCTCGGCGCCACCGTCGCCCAGCTCGTCGAGGGCCAGGCCGACGACGTCACCTTCGACGGCCGCGACGACGTGCGCCTGGACGAGTGCTTCCGGATGGCCCGCCGCAGGACGGGCGCGTTGCTGGAGTGCAGCGCCGGGCTGGGCGGTCTGTTCGGCGGCGGCACGCCGGCCCAGATCGCGGCCCTGCGCGGCTTCGGGGCGGAGCTGGGCCTCGCCTTCCAGCTCACCGACGACCGGCTCGGCATCTGGGGCGGTCTCGACGCGACGGGCAAGCCGGCGCACTCCGACCTGCGGCACCGCAAGCGGTCGCTGCCCGTGGTGGCCGCCCTCGCCGCCGGCTCGGCCGGCGCCGAGCGGGTCGCCGCGGCTTACGCCGCCGAGCACGAGCTGTCCGATGTGGAGATCCGTGAGCTGGCGGACGCCCTGGCCGCCGACGGTTGGCGCGACTGGTGCGGCACGGAGGCGGACCGGCACCTACGGGCGGCGCTGGACCAACTCGAGCCCGGCATCACCACCGAGCGCCGCCACGACCTGCGCGTGATCGCCCGACTGGTCGGTGACCGGGACCGGTGATCCACCGCAACAACCGCGCCCGCGCACACCCCACCTCCGCCCGGCGCCGCCTCAACACCTGCGCCCGGCCCCACCTCAACACCGGCGCACAGCGCCGCCTCAACACCCGCGCGCAGCGCCACCTCAACACCCGCGCGCAGCGCCACCTCAACACCCGCGCGCAGCGCCACCCCAACACCCGCGCCCAACGCCACCCCAACACCCGCGCCCAACGCCACCCCAACACCCGCGCCCAACGCCACCTCAACACCCGTGCGGTAACGCAGTTCAGCCGCGCCGCGCACCGCCCTCTCAGGGCACCAACCCCGCCGGCTGCGGCGCGAGCGACAAGTCGGAGATGTTCGGCTTGGACGACGCCCAGAACCCCGAAGCGGTCCGCCGCACCGCCGAAGGCAACGCTTCGGCGCGAGCTGAGCCGCGGCGTCGCCGGCCGGTCGTGCACCTCGATCCTGGGCGGAGTCGCGCTGTGATCCATCGCTTTGCCGTCGCGGTGTGTGCCGCGGCGCTGTTGCTCACGCCTGCTCCGGCCGCAGCGGCACCGTCGACCGCCTGCTACAACGCCACCTATCTCGTCCGCGACCGGGCGTTGGCGCGGCTGGACGGCGACGAGGACCCGACCCCCGTCGCCGAGTTCGACGAACCCTTGGACGCCGTCGCCTACGTGCCCGAGACGCGGGCGTTCTGGGCCGTCAGCGGAGACCACGTGATCGGGTTCGACCAGAACGGGCGCGTCATCAAGCGGCGCCCCAAGCCAAGGGCGTTGATCGCGGCTGACCCGATCACCGCGGCGACCGCCGGCACCAGTGCCGGTGCCGGCAGTGGTGACCGGTGGATCGTCCGTACCGGCCGGGAAGTGGTCACCTACCGGATGCCCGCTCTCGACGAGGTCGAAAGGCACCCGCTCACGGGACCCGGCGCCGACATCCTGCTCCGTCCGCTCATCGCCGACTGGGACGTCCACGACGGCCGCCTCTGGACCGTCGTCGCCGGCTGGCTCACCCGCGTCGACCTACATACCGGCGTCGCCACGCCGGTCGCGCGGCCGCCCGGACTCCCCACGACCGGCACCTTCGGTGCCGTCACCATCGATCCACAAGGGACGCTGAGTGCGCTGCACGACCAGAGCGGCCGCCTGTACCGGATCGATCTCGCGGACCCCACGACCCCGGTGACGACCACGACCGTAGGGCGCGCGAAACGGTCGGACGCCGCCGGCTGCCCGCAGGGGTGGGACTACGGCGACGCACCGGCCCCCTACCCCACCCGCCGCGCCGCCGGCGGGCCACGGCACGCGATCGCCGCCGGACTCGCGCTCGGTCGGACCGTGACGCCGGAGGACGACGCCAGGAAGAACGACTCCGACGACGCGCTCGCGAACGCGCCGGAAGCAGCACCGGACGGGACGCTGACCGTCAAGGTCACCGTCACCAACACCACGGGGCGCAACGCCCTGCTGGCCGCCTGGCACGACCTCGACGGCAACGGCCGCTTCGACGGCCGCGACCTCGCGACCGCCACCGTCAGGAGCGGCAAGGCCCCGCGCACGATCACCCTCACGTGGCCCGCCACCGACAAGGCGGTCGCCTCCATTCTGCGCATCCGGCTGTACGGCGGCCCGCTCGGCTACGACAGGCCCGCGCCGGAGCCGACCGGGCCCGCGGGCAGCGGCGAGGTCGAGGACCACCCGATCACCGTCCGCCGCGCACCGCGGCCGGCGCCCGCGGAACCGCCGGACATCCGCGACCTCGCCGGCCCGCCACCCGGCGCGGTGCCGGACCGGGGCGTGCCGCCCGTGCGAGCGCCCTCGCCGGAACGCCGACGCGAGATCGCCGTCGCCACCGCGGCACCAACCAAACCGGACCGGCTCCCGCTCACCTGGTCGGTCTTCGTCGGGCTGCTGGTGCCCGCCGCCTCCGTCGCCGCCCGGGCGGCAGCCAAGAGAGGAAGTCGATGAACACCTTGCTCGCCGGGATCGCCGTGGTGCTGGCCGCGGCCTTCGCGTCCGTCATCGGGTTCACGGTCGTGTCCCGTTGGGTGCCGCGGCGCTGGCGGGTCGCCGACGGTGACGCGGCCGGCACGGTCTACTCGACCATCGGCATGGTGTACGCGATCCTCATCGCGATCGCCGCCATCGCCGTCTGGGAACCGCGCTCCGACGTCGGCGGCAACACCGAGACGGAGGCGAGCAGCCTCGTCGAGGCCTACTGGTCGGCCAACCGGCTCGCACCGCAGGACCGCGACGACGTGCAGGCCAGGATCGTCGGATATCTCCAGGTCGCCGGCGGCACCGAGTGGGACCACCTGCGCACCGCCCATTCCGGCACGATGACCGCCGAGAACCTGTCGACCGAGCTGCGGGAGCGAGTCGACGCGATCCGCCCGGCCACCGACGTCGAGCAGGCCGCGCACCAGATGCTGGCCGGTCAGGTCAGCGCCGCGGCCACCGCCCGGCGGGCCCGGATCGGCGACGCCGACGCCCGGATGCCCGCGCCGCTCTGGCCGATCCTGCTCGGCGGCGCGCTGGTCAGCGTCGGCTTCCTGTATCTCTTCGGCCTGCGCCGGACCGTGCCCAACGGCCTCATGTTCGCCGCGCTGGGCGGCATGGTGGCCCTGATGCTCTTCGTGCTCTACCAGGTCGAGCTGCCCTACAGCCGCGGCTTCGCCGTCGACCCCGACGCGCTGCGGGCCGCACTGGAAACGCTGCGCGGCAGCGACGGGGTCTAGACCGCGGCGAAGGCGTCGGACAGGATGTCGAGGCCGCGCTCCAGCGTGCGGTCGTCGATCACCAGAGGTGGCAGGAAACGCAGGACGTTGCCGTACGTGCCGCAGGTCAGCGTCAGCAGCCCGCGCCGGTGGCACTCGGCCGACACCGCGCTCGTGGTCGCCGGATCGGGCGTCAGCGTGCCAGGCTGCACGACCTCGACCGCCTGCATCGCACCGCGGCCGCGTACCTCGGCGATCCTCGGGTCCGCGGCGGCCAGGTCGCCCAGCTTGCCGCCGAGCATCAGCCCGATCCGCCGGGCCGAGGTGACCAGGTCGAGCTCGCGCATCGTCTCGATCGAGGCGAGCGCCGCCGCGCAGGCCAGCGGGTTGCCGCCGTAGGTGCCGCCGAGCCCGCCCGGGTGCACCGCGTCCATGATGTCGGCCCGCCCGGTCACCGCGCCGAGCGGCAGCCCGCCGGCGATGCCCTTGGCCAGCGTGATCAGGTCGGGCACGACGCGCTCGTGCGACGACGCGAACCAGTCGCCCGTACGGCAGAAACCGGTCTGGATCTCGTCGGCGATGAACACCGCGCCCGCCTCGCGCGCCCACGCGGCCAGCGCCGGCAGGAACCCGGGCGCCGGCACCACGAAGCCGCCCTCGCCCTGGATCGGCTCGATCAGCACCGCGGCGACGTTGGTGGCGCCGATCTGCGCGTTGACCAGGTCGAGCGCGCGGGCGGCGGCGTCCGCGCCGGAGAGCCCGCCGTCGCGTAGCGGATAGGACATCGGCACGCGGTAGACCTCGCCGGCGAACGGGCCGAACCGGTGTTTGTAGGGCATGTTCTTCGCGGTCAGCGCCATGGTCAGGTTGGTCCGGCCGTGGTACGCGTGGTCGAACACCACGACCGCCGTGCGCCCGGTCGCGTGCCGGGCGATCTTCACCGCGTTCTCCACGGCCTCGGCGCCGGAGTTGACCAGCATCGACCGCTTCTCGAAGTCGCCCGGGGTCAGGGAGTTGAGCGCCTCGCAGACCGAGACGTAGAGCTCGTAGGGCGCCACCATGAAGCAGGTGTGGGTGAACCGCTCGACCTGCTCGCGCACGGCGGCCACCACGCGAGGGGCCGAGTTGCCGACCGAGGTGACCGCGATCCCGGACGCGAAGTCGACCCACTCGTTGCCGTCGACGTCGGTCAGCGTGCCGCCGCTCGCGTGGTCCACATAGGAGCCGATCACCGAGCTGACGCCGCGGGCCACCGCGGCGCTGCGCCGCTTCTGCAGGTCGAGGGAGGCCATCACCCCTCCAGGTTGTGCATGACGTGCTTGACCCGGGTGTAGTCCTCGAGGCTGTAGACCGACAGGTCCTTGCCGTGCCCCGAGTGCTTGAAGCCGCCGTGCGGCATCTCGGAGACGAACGGGATGTGCGTGTTGACCCAGACACAGCCGAAGTCGAGCCGCCGGGTCATCCGCATCGCCCGGCCGTGGTCGCGCGTCCAGACCGAGGCGGACAGGCCGTATTCGACCCCGTTCGCCCAGCGGACCGCCTCGTCTTCGTCGCTGAACCGCTGAACGGTGATCACCGGGCCGAACACCTCGTCCTGGATGATCTCGTCCTGCTGGCGTACGCCGGAGACCACGGTCGGCGCGTAGAAGAAGCCGCGCTCGCCCACCCGCGCGCCGCCGGCCTCGACCGAGGCGTGGTCGGGCAGCCGGTCGACGAAGCCGGTGACCCGGCCGAGCTGGTTGACGTTGTTGAGCGGCCCGTAGAGCACGTCCTCCTCGTCGGGCCCGCCGGTCTTGGTGCCGCGGGCCTGCTCGACGAGCGCGGCGAGGAAGTCGTCGTGGACGCGAGGGCCGGCCAGGACCCGGGTCGCGGCGGTGCAGTCCTGGCCCGCGTTGAAGTAGCCGCCGACGGCGATCGCCTCGGCCGCGGCGGCGACGTCGGCATCGTCGAAGAGCACGACCGGCGCCTTGCCACCGAGTTCGAGGTGGGTGCGCTTGAGGTCGGGCGCGGCCGCCGCGGCGACCTCCTTGCCCGCGCGGGTCGAGCCCGTGATCGAGACCAGCTGGGGCACGGGGTGCGACACGACCGCCCGGCCGGTGTCCCGGTCGCCGCAGATCACGTTGAAGACGCCGGCCGGGAAGAACTCGGAGGCGATCTCGGCGAGCCGCAAAGTGCTGACCGGGGTGGTGTCGGAGGGCTTGAGCACCACGCAGTTGCCGGCCGCGAGCGCCGGGGCGATCTTCCAGATGGCCATCATCAGCGGGTAGTTCCACGGCGTCACCTGGCCCACGACGCCGAGCGGCTCGCGGCGGACGTACGAGGTGTGTCCGGCCATGTACTCGCCGGCCGAGCGGCCCTCGAGCATCCGGGCCGCGCCCGCGAAGAAGCGCAGCTCGTCGACGGCCGGCGGCAGCTCCTCGTCGGTGGTGAGCTGGCGGGGCTTGCCGGTGTTGCGCACCTCGGCGTCGACCAGCTCGGCCGCGCGGGACTCGACCGCGTCGGCGAACTTGAGCAGGGCCAGCTGCCGCTGCGCCGGCGTCACCTCGCGCCAGCTCTCGAACGCCGTCGCGGCGGCCGTCATAGCCTTGTCCACATCGGCCGGATCGGAGATCGGTGCCTGCGCGAAGACCTCGCCGGTGCACGGATCGACCAGGTCGCTGAAGTTGCCGTCGACCGGGTCGACGTACTCACCGTTGACGAAGTTGCGCAGCTGCTGCTTGTCGCTCATCGAGAGGTCTCCAGGCGGTGGGGGCCGGCGGACGGGCTGTTGTATTCGCAACCCTCACGCCATCTTCGCGACCGAATCCGTAGCTGACAAGGTCTATCGCCACCGTTTCCGCGAGGGTTGACGCTGGGCTAGGCTCCGGACCGTGGACGAGCGCGCGTTCTACGTAGCCGGCCGGCCCGAGCACGGCGCCGACCCCGTGACGATCCGGCACCCGTACGACGGCCACGCCGTGGGTGCGACCACCACAGCGACGGACGAACAGGTCGAACGGGCGGTCAGCGCGGCGGCGGCCGCGGCGCCGGCGGCCCAGGCGCTGCCGGCGCACGCCCGCGCGGCCGCCCTCGACCACGTATCGGCACGGCTCAAGGAGCGCGCCGAGGAGGTCGCCCAGCTGATCACCGCGGAGAACGGCAAGCCGCTCAAGTGGGCGCGCGCCGAGGCGGCCCGGGCGGTGTCGACGTTCCGGTGGGCGGCCGAGGAGGCGCGCCGGTTCGCGGGTTCGCTGCAGCGGCTCGACACGGACCCGGCGGCGACCGGCCGGCTCGCGGTGGTGCGCCGGTTCCCGCGCGGCCCGGTCCTCGGCATCACGCCGTTCAACTTCCCGCTGAACCTGGTCGCGCACAAGGTCGCCCCGGCGATCGCGGCCGGTGCGCCGATCGTGGTCAAGCCCGCGCCGGCGACTCCGCTCAGCGCCCTGCTGCTCGGCGAGATCCTGGCCGAGACGGACCTGCCCGAAGGCATGTTCTCCGTGCTGCCGCTGCCCAACGAGCGGGCGGCGGGGCTCGTCGAGGACCCACGGCTGCCGGTCGTCAGCTTCACCGGCTCGGGACCCGTCGGCGCGGCGATCCGCCGGGCCGTGCCTGACAAGCACGTGACGCTGGAGCTGGGCGGCAACGCGGCGGTGCTGTTGTGCGAGGACTGGACGGCGGACGCCGACCTCAACTTCGCGGCCGCGCGGATCGCGACGTTCTCGAACTACCAGGCCGGGCAGAGCTGCATCGCGGTGCAGCGGGTGTTCGTCCACGAGTGGATCTACGACGGCTTCCTGCCGCGGCTGGTCGAGGCCGTCTCCGCGCTGCGCACCGGCGACCCGTTCGACGAGGCGACCGACGTGGGCCCGCTGATCTCCACGGCCGCGGCCGAGCGGGTCGAGTCGTGGGTGGACGAGGCGGTGACGGCGGGCGCGGCGATCGAGGTCGGCGGCCTGCGCGCCGGGGCGACCTATCCACCGACCGTGCTGTCCCGCGCGCCGAAGTCCGCGAAGGTGAGCCGCGAGGAGGTGTTCGGGCCGGTGCTGGTGGTCGAGCCGGTCGCGGACGACACGGCGGGCTTCGCCGCGATCAACGACTCGGCGTACGGGCTGCAGGCCGGCGTCTTCACCCGCAACCTGCAGACCGCCTTCGCGGCACAGCGCACGCTGGAGGTCGGCGGCGTGATCGTGGGCGACGTGCCGTCGTACCGCGCGGACCAGATGCCGTACGGCGGCGTCAAGGGTTCGGGTGTGGGCCGCGAGGGCCTGCGCAGCGCGATCGACGACTACACGGAGGCCCGCGTCATGGTCCTCACCGACCTGGACCTCTAGCCTTCGGTACGTGGCGAAACAGAGCGCGGGGATCCTCGCCTACAAGCTCGTCGACGGCGAGGTCGAGGTCCTGCTGGTGCACCCGGGCGGCCCGTTCTGGGCGAAGAAGGACCTGGGCGCCTGGTCCCTTCCCAAAGGTGAGTACGCGGACCCGGACGACCCGTTGCAGGCCGGCCTGCGCGAGCTGGCGGAGGAGACCGGCCTCGTGGTCGCGGCCGCGGACTGCGTCCCGCTCGGCTCGGTGAAGCAGAAGGCCGGCAAGGTCGTCGCGGCGTGGGCCGTCGCGGCCGACTTCGACCCGGCGCGGCTGCGCAGCAACACGTTCGAGCTGGAGTGGCCACCGCGGTCGGGCAACCGGCGCGAGTTCCCCGAGGTCGACCGCGCCGAGTGGTTCGACCTGGCGACCGCCAGGCAGAAGCTGGTCCCCGCGCAAGCGGAGTTCATCGACCGCCTGGCGGCGCACCTGTCGGCCGGCTGAGCCGGTCAGGCCTCGCCGACGTTGGGGCCACGGCGGCGGAGTTCGTCGACCGCGCCCATCGCGTCGCGCAGTTCGCCGAGCCACTGGTCCGCGTGCTGGCCGACCAGGCGGACGCACCAGGCCAGCGCCTCCGAGCGGCTGCGGGCCACGCCCGAGTCGACCAGCGTGTCCAGGACCTGGCGGTCCGACTGGCGCAACCGCGTCATCACCGGCGCCGAGAAAGTGGTGAACAACGCCTCCGTGTCACCGCAGGTCGCGCCCCAGCTGACCTTGCGACGCCAGCGGTGTTCGACCTGCTGCGCGATCTTGATGCGCTGCTCGCGGGTGTCCTCGCGGTGCTGGGCGATCCGGCCCTGCTGCGCCGACGCGCGGTCCGCGTCGGAGGCGCCCTCGGCGAGCTGCGGCGACGGCAGGTGACCAATGATCATGACCTCGTCGCGGTCGATCGTGACCGTCGGCGGCTCGGTGAACCAGCCGTCCGGCACCGCACCGGTGATCCACGCCGCCAGGCCCTCGGCCGGTGGCGGCTCGGCCCGTCCGCCGCGCGGCCCTGCTTCCCATGGGCCTCTGAAACCTCTCATGGTGCACCTCCCGCTGTTCGCTTACGCCGTTACTTGATTACAGCATTACACCGTTGCGGGCGCATGCACAGGCGACGGAGGTTCGCCCTCAGCGGAACGGAACGGGTCAGCGCATCGCCCACGGCGAGCCGTAGGCGACCAGCAGGTCCAGGAAGGGCTTCGGCGGAAGCGCCTCCGGGCCCAGCACGCCCGCACCCGACCAGGCGCCCGACGCGAGCAACTCCAGCGCCACGACGGGGTTGACCGCGGTCTGCCAGACCACCGCCTGGTGGCCGTACTCACGCATCGACCATTCGTTGTCGACCACGTGGTAGAGGTAGACCTCGCGCGGCTCGCCGGAGACGCCGGTGCCCCGCACCCACGTGCCCGCGCAGGTCTTGCCGCGCATCCGCGGGCCCAGCGTCGCCGGATCCGGCAGGCAGGCCGCCACCACGTCGCGGGGTGCCACGGACACGTCGCCGACCTTCACCGGGACCGTCGAGTCCAGGCCCAGCCGGTGCAGCGTGCGGAGCACCGAGATGAACTCGGCGCCCAGGCCGTACTTGAAGGTCACCCGGCGCGCGTCCACCCAGCGCGGGATCAGCAGCACCTCTTCGTGCTCGACGTTGACGCACTCCACCGGCCCGATGCCGGCCGGGAAGTCGAACACCTCCGGCTCCGAGAACGGCTCCGTGGTGAACCAGCCGCGCCCGCGCTCGTAGACCACCGGCGGGTTCAGGCACTCCTCGATCGTCGTCCAGATCGAGAACGACGGCGCGAACGAAGAGCCGTCGACCACGAGGTTCGAGCCGTCCCGCACGCCGATCTCGTCGATCGAGGTGAACAGCTCGTCGGCCGCGTAGCGGGCGAACACATCGGACAGGCCCGGCTCGACGCCGATGCCGACCAGCGCCAGCCGGCCCGACTGCTCCCAGAGCGACGCGGTGGCGAACTGTGCGGCGCCGAGCACCACGCCCGTCGACGCGTAGGGCTCCGTCGGGTGCGGCTGCGACAGCGACATCGCCATGTCGAGGTAGTCCGCACCCGCCGCGAACGCACCGTCGAAGATGGACATGACGAACCGCGGGTCGACGGCGTTGAAGACGTGCGTGGCGCCTGCGGCCAGGTCCCGCACCTCGGTCGACGAGGAGGCGTCGACCCGGGCGGCGGTGAAGCGCGGGTCGTCCAGCGCGTCGACCACGCGCTGCGCGCGATCGAGCGAGTAGTCCGCCACGACCCAGGACGAGAAGAACGTGCGGCGGGCGGCGATCGCCGTGGCCGCCGCGCCGACGCCGCCGGCGCCGATCTGCAGGACGCGCATCAGGAATCGAACCCCAAACCGAGTCTGTCGAGGGTACGCAGCCACAGGTTGCGCCGGCCCTTGTGCGCGTCGGCGTGCGCCATCGACCAGCGGGTCGCGTTGATCACCAGGGCGCGCAGTGGTTCCGGCGGGAACGGGACCGGGCGGCTGCGTACGAAGTCCAATGTGGTCAAAGGGGTCTCCGCCCCGGAGAGGAGATCCAAGGCGACCCGGGCACCGAATCGGCTCGCACCGACGCCGAGGCCGGTGAACCCGGTCGCGTACGCCAGCCGCCCGCCGAACGCCGTGCCGAAGAACGCGCAGAACCGGGCGCAGGTGTCGACCACCCCGCCCCAGCGGTGGGTGAACGTCACGTCCGCGAGCTGCGGGAACGTCTCGAAGAAGTGCCCGGCCAGCGTGCGAAAGGTGGGCGCTTCCCGGGCGAGCGACGGCGCCATCCGGTTGCCGAAGTGGTAGACGGCGTCGTACCCGCCGAACAGGATCCGGTTGTCGGCGGTCAGCCGGTAGTAGTGGAACTGGTTGCCCGAGTCGGCCAGGCCCTGCCGGCGCCGCCAGCCGACCGACGCCAGCTCGCCGGCGGTCAACGGGCGGGTGACCAGCGCGTAGTCGTAGACCGGCACGACATAGGCGCGCAGCCTCCGCAGCAGCGGCGGGAACGCGCTGGCGGCCAGCACGACGCCGCCGGCCCGCACGGAACCGCTCTCGCACCGGGCCAGCACGGCACCGCCGTCGCTGGACAGGCCGGTGACCCGCGTGTGCTCGAAGATCCGCACCCCGAGGGACAAGCAGGCCGCGCGCAGGCCCCAGGCCAGCCGGGCCGGGTCGAGCATGACGGTGCGGTCGCGGTGCCAGACGCCGCCGAGGTACGTGGGCGAGTCGACCTCGGCCCGCACCTCGTCGCGCCCGAGCACCAGCACGTCGTGCCCGTGCCGGCGGGCCAGCGCGGCGTCCTCGGCCAGGTCCGCCACCTGGTGCTCCTCGACCGCCAGCTCGATCTCGCCGGTGCGCTCGACGTCGCACCGGATGTCGAACAGCGCGACCGTGGCCAGCAGCGCGTCGAGGTTGGCCTGGCCGAGCATGTCGAGGGTGGCGATCTCCCCCGGGAACCGGGCCGCGCCGTTGGCCAACCCGTGCGTCAGTGAGGAGGCGCAGAAACCGCCGTTGCGCCCCGACGCCGCCCAGCCGCAGGTGCCCGCCTCGACCAGCACGACGTCGCGACCCGGGTCGTCCTGCTTGGCCTGCAGCGCCGCCCAGAGGCCCGAGTAGCCGCCGCCGACGACGAGCAGGTCGGCCGACGTGTCGCCGGTGAGCGGAGGCAGTGGGTCGGGGCGCTCGGGACGGTCGAGCCAGAAGACCCGGGGCTGCGCGTCCGCGAGCGCCCGACCGACGTTCATGCCACCCGCGCCCCCCGCCGCCGCCGTACGTTGGTCGCCAGCACCAGCACCAAGGCGATCGCGAACATGGCCGTGCCGACCACGTTGACCTGCGGCGGAATGCCGCGCTGGTTGACTCCCCAAACGTACATGGGGAAGGTCACCGTGTTGCCCGAGTTGAAGTTCGTGATGATGAAGTCGTCGAAGGACAGCGAGAACGCCAGCAGCGCCGCGGCGACGATGCCGGGCAGCACCAGCGGCAGCGTGATCCGCCGGAACGTCTGGAACGGCGAGGCGTAGAGGTCCATCGCCGCCTCCTCCAGCCGCGCGTCCATCCCGGCGAGCCGGGCCTTCACCGTCACGACGACGAACGAGACGCAGAACATGATGTGTGCGATCAGGATCGTCACGAAGCCGAGCTCGAGGCCGGCCGACGTGAACAGCGCCAGCAGCGAGGTGCCCATGACCAGCTCGGGCGTCGCCATCGGCAGGAAGATCAGCAGATTGGTCGCGCCGCGGCCGCGGAACCGGTGCCGGGCCAGCGCGAACGCCATCAGCGTGCCGAGCACGGTCGAGCCGAGCGTGGCCAGCAGGCCGATCCACGCCGACCGGCCGACCGCCGCGCAGAGGTCCGCCGGGCCGCACAGGTTGGTCCAGTTGTCGGTGGTGAACGCGTTGAAGTCGTACGACAGGCGGCTCGACGGGCGGTTGAACGACAGCCCGGCGACCACCGCGATCGGCAGGAACAGGTAGATCAGCACCATGAGGCCGATCGCCAGGACCCAGTGGTCGGCGATCCAGCGCCCGATCCGGTACATCAGACCACCTCGTCGGTGCCGGACCGGCGGACGTAGGTGAAGACGATCACCAGGATGATCGCCATCAGCAGGAACGAGAGCGCGGCGCCCTGCGGTGGCTGTTGCCGCGACAGGAACGCGGAGTTGACCACGTTGCCGACCATGTTGGTGTTGGTGTTGCCGAGCAGCGCGGCGTTGATGTAGTCGCCGACCGCCGGGATGAAGAACAGCAGGGTCCCGGCGACCAGGCCGGGCATCGACAGCGGCAGCGTCACCTTGAGGAACGTGCGGGTGGGGCTGGCGTACAGGTCGCCGGACGCCTCCAGCAGCCGGGTGTCGAGCCGCTCGAGGCTCGCGTAGAGCGGCAACACCAGGAACGGCAGGAAGTTGTACGTCAGGCCGAGCACCACGGCGACCGGGGTCGCCAGCAGCCGGCCGTCGGCGCTGAGCACGCCGATGTCGCGCAGGAAGCCGACCAGTGCGCCGTTGTCCGACAGGATCGTCTTCCAGGCCAGGGTGCGCACCAGGAAGCTGGTGAACATCGGCGCGACTACGCAGATCAGCAGGAGGTTCTTCCACCGGCCGGCCTTCTGCGCGATCGCGTACGCCAACGGGTAGCCGATCACGATGCCGATCACGGTGGCGATCGCGGCGTAGGCGAAGGAGCGCAGGATCTGCGGACCCGCGTACGCGATGGCGTCCGGGTAGTTGCCGAACTCCCACGTCATCGCGTAGCCGGTGGTGACCGAGCCGGACGGGTCGTAGAGGCTGGTCGCGCCGAGCTGGAAGGCCGGGACGACGAAGAACAGGATCAGCCAGGCGCCGCCGGGCAGCAGCAGGAGGTCGACGCCCTCGTCGGCGAGGCCCCGAACCACGGCTGGACACTCCTCTTCCCGGACCGCCACCCGCACGCCGGCGGCCCGGACACCTACGCCGCGTACCTCGAGAACGCCGACGGCTTCGAGGCCGAGCTGGTCGCCGCCTGACGGATGCGTTTCTACGCCGTCGATCTCGAAGCCACTGGCTTTGCGCCGGTCAGTTGAGGTCGCAGGCCGACAGCGAACGCTCGTACCCCAGGAAGAACGACTCCGTGCGTTGCTCCGCCGTGCCGTGCGCACCGGGCGCGAACCAGGGCACGCTCGGGTCGTCGCCGACCGCGAGCAGGCCCTTCTGGAACTCGTCGAGGTCGCCGTCCTCGATCGACAGGGACTGGCCGCGGACCGAGTCGCCCAGGTAGGCACCCGCCATGCAGTCCGCCTGGAGCTCGTGGTCGATCGTCAGCCGGTGGCTGATGCCCAGGCGCGCCTGGATCGCGTGCGCGTACTCGTGGCCCAGCAGGTAGTAGAGGAACGCGTCGCCGACCTGCTGGAAGGCGGCAACGGCGAAGTTCACGTCGTACGCGATGAAGTCGCCGTCCGGGCAGTAGACCGCGTTGTTGCGGGGCACGGGCTCGCCGCCGCAGTCGACCTCGCCGTCGCGGGTGTAGCTGAGGATCCGGCGAACCGGGCGGAAGCGCTCGCCGGACTGGTCGAACACCGACGTCCAGTAGCTCTCCGCCGACTTGGTCGCGTCGCTGATGTCCCGCTCGAACTCGTCGGCGGTCATCGAGCCGTCGTCGGCCGTCCCCGTCGCGGCGGGCGGCCGACCGGCGGGCGCCGAGGGGTCGCCGGTGTCGAAACCGCAGGCCACCGCCACCGCTCCGGCGACCATCACGGCGAGCACCCGCATCAGAACGGGTCTGGTCATCGCGACGTCCCCTCTCGACCGGTGGCCTTGTTTACCCCACCCGCATGATCTTTAACGACGGCCTCACCACTCACCATTGTCTCTGCGGGGCACAAGAGGTGAACGGCCCGCGAACCCGCGTGACGTGCGCCACCGGCCCGCGCGGGGATGCCGGGCGGCGGCGGCATCCGGGCGATACTCGACCTGATGACGGATGCGGTGGAAGGCACACATCGGCCCGCGGCGGTGCTGTTCGACATGGACGGCACGCTGCTCGACAGCGAACAGGTCTGGGACATCGGGCTTCGGGAGCTGGCCAGGGAGTACGGCGGCGAGCTGTCGGACCCGGCCCGGCTCGCGATGGTCGGCGGTGACATGGAGAGCTCGATGGCGATCCTGCACGCCGACCTCGACCAGCCGTGGCGGGACGCGGAGACCTCCGCCGCCTGGCTCGTGCGCCGGATGGCCGAGCTGTTCAAGACCGAGCTGCGCTGGCGTCCCGGCGCCCGGGAGCTGTTGAAGGCCGTCCACGACGCCGGGATCCCGGCCGCGCTGGTGACCAACACCGGCCGCGCGCTGGTCGAGATCGCCATAGAGGTGATCGGGCGGCACTGGTTCCAGGCGGTGGTCTGCGGCGACGAGGTGAGCGCCGGCAAGCCGGACCCGGAGCCGTACCTGATGGCCGCCCGCCTGCTCGGCGTGCCGGCCGAGGCCTGCGTCGCGATCGAAGACTCTCCGGTGGGCGTCACGAGCGCCCTCGCGGCGGGAGCGGCGGTGATCGCCGTTCCACACGACGCGGCGGTCGCCCCGCGCCGCGGCGTACACCTGGTGGACAGCCTGACCACCGTCGACCTGGACCTGCTCGCGACCCTCACGGAACGCGCGGTCCCGACCCCCTGAACCCAGGGCCGGGACTCGGGTCCGCGGTGGGCACGACCGTCGCTCCCGCCAGACACCGCTGCGCTGCCGGGTCCGCGGTGGCCGACCGGACGGGAGTGCCCGCTCCCTGGGGAGCGGGCACCCCACCCGTTACTCGTGCGCGATCGC
This sequence comes from Asanoa sp. NPDC050611, assembly GCF_040654855.1. Lineage (NCBI taxonomy): Bacteria > Bacillati > Actinomycetota > Actinomycetes > Micromonosporales > Micromonosporaceae > Asanoa > Asanoa sp. NPDC050611. The sequence continues at coordinate 6,640 of NZ_JBFAIU010000073.1, read as the reverse complement.
GCCGAGCACGTTGAGCCGCGCCGCCCGGATCGACGGCAGGATCGCCGCCACGCAGCCGACCAGCGCCGCCACGCCCAGGTAGAGCACGATCGTCGACCAGGGCAGCGTCAGGTCGGTGAAGCCCTGGTCGCGGAGCGCCCGGACCACCGCCGCGCCCAGGCCGCCGCCGACCACGACGCCCAGCAGGGCGCCGAACACCGAGATGACCACCGCCTCGACCGTGATCATCCGCATCGTCGCACCGCGGCTCAGGCCGATCGCGCGGAGCAGGCCCAGCTCGCGGGTCCGCTCCATGACCGACAGGGCGAGCGTGTTGACGATGCCCAGCACCGCGATCAGGATCGCCAGCGCCAGCAGGATCTGGATCATCACCAGCACCTGGTCGATCATGCCGGTCTGCTGCTCGGTGAACGCGGCCTGGTCGATCACCGAGACCAGCGGGTTGTCGGCGACCAGCGCCTCGAGTTGCGGCTGCACCGACGCGACCGGCGTGCCCTCGTCGAGCCGGACGAAGCCGAGCGACAGGGCGGGCTGCGCGAAGTCCTGCATCGCCGCGGCCGGCAGCATGATCTCGCCGATCGACTTGTCCGTCGGCGCGATGCCGCTGACCGTGTAGCGGTGCTCGGATCCCCGGGTCAGCTGGACCGTCATCACCGAGCCGACCGACCAGTTGTGGTCCTGCGCCGTCTCCTCGTTGACGATCACCTGGTCCGGACCCAGCGTGGAGATGTCACCCGCCACGGCCGTGCTGCCGTAGATCGCCGGGATCGGCGCCGCGTCGGTCACGGACGTGACGAACTGCTGCTTGCCGTCGACCCTGGCCAGGTCGCTGGCCACACCGACCACGTCGCGTACGCCCGGCACCTGCTTGGCCTGGTCGGCGACCGCCGGCGCGAACGTCGGCGGGCGCGGGCCGTTCTGGGTGCCCTGGATGATCAGCTGGGCGTCGATCGAGTCGACCGCACCCGCGATGCTGGTCTTCGCCGACGACGCGACCACGCCGACGCCGGTGACCAGCGCGATGCCGACCATCAGCGCCGACGCGGTGATCGCCGTGCGGCGCGGGTTCCGGCCGGAGTTCAGCCGGCCCAGTTTGCCCGGCACCGACCAGGAAAAGATCCGCCCGAGCAGGCCGACCACCGGCCGGCTGAGCACCGGGGTCAGCAGGGCCACGCCGACGAACGCCAGCAGCACGCCGCCGGCGACCAGGAGCAGGCCACCGTCCGCGTACAGGCCGATGCCGAGCAACGCCGCCGCCGCGGCCGTGACCACTCCGCCGATCGTGGTGACGCGCGTGAGCGGGCGGTCCGGGGTCGCGACCTCCTGCATGGCGGCGATCGGCGGGATGCGGGAGGCCCGCAGCGCCGGCATGACGGCGGCGATGATCGTGACCACCAGGCCGACCACGAACGACGCGATCAGCGCGACCGGCGGCACGCCCAGCCCGGCCAGGGAGAGGCCCCCGGCGAACTTGCCGGCGAGGAACGCGAGCAGGGCGCCGACCCCGATGCCGGCGCCGACCCCGATCACCGACGCGACGGTGCCGACGATCACGGCCTCGGTCAGCACCGAGCCGATCACCTGCCGGCGACCCGCACCGACCGCCCGGAGCAGGGCGAGTTCCTTCGTCCGCTGGGCGACCACGATCGAGAACGTGTTGATGATCAGGAAGATGCCGACGAACAGCGCGATGCCGGCGAAGCCGAGCAGGATGTTGTTGAAGAAGCTCAGGCCGTCCTTGAGCCCCTGTGCGTCGTCGGCCGCGGCTTCCTCGCCCGTACGCACGTTGTAGTCGCTACCCAGCGCGGCCGCCACCCGCTCCTTGAGGATCTCGGGGCTCGTGCCGTCGGTGGCCTTCACGTCGATGCTGCTGAACACGCCCGGCGCGCCGAGCATCAGCCGCTGCGCCACCGGCTCGGTGAACGCGATCTCGTTGACGCCGCCGAGGCTGTCCCGGTCTCCGCTGTAGCCGAACGTGCCGACGATCTTGAACTGTCGCTGCTTGGAGTCGAGGGTTAGCACGCCGACCCGGTCGCCGACCTTGACCTTGCCGGCCGTGGCGAGACCGACGTTGACCGCGATCTCGTCGTCGGCGGTGGGCCCAACCCCGTCGCGGAGCTGGGTGAGCTCGTTCTCGCCCAGCCAGCTCTCGCCGAGCTGCGGCGGCCCGAACGAGCCGACGGCCTTGCCGTTGCTGCCGATCAGCGTCGCACCGTCGGCGGCGACCACGCCGCGCGCCGACACGCCGGGCAGCCCTGACACGGTGGTGACCGCGGAGGCCGGAATGTTGGCCGGTACCTGCTCGCCCTCCATCTCCGAGACCGCCACCTTGGGCTTGCCGGCCACGGTCACGTCGGTCTGCGAGTAGGCGTCCGAGAAGATCGAGTCGAAGGAGCGGGACAGGGTGTCGGTGAGCACGAACGAGCCCGCGACGAACATGACGCCCAGCACGACCGCGAGGCCCGACAGGACCAGGCGGACCTTGCGGGCGAGCAGGCTCTTGAGAGTGGCCCGCAGCATCAGCGCCCCACCTCGGTCGGCGCGTCGAGCTTCTTCATGCGGTCGAGCACCATGTCGGGCGTCGGGTCGTGCAGCTCGTCGACCACGGCGCCGTCGGCCAGGAAGATGACCCGGTCGGCGTACGACGCGGCCACCGGGTCGTGGGTGACCATCACGATCGTCTGGCCGTGCGTCTTCACGGAGTCCTGGAGGAAGCCGAGCACGTCGGCACCGGACTTCGAGTCGAGGTTGCCGGTGGGCTCGTCGGCGAAGATCACCTCGGGCCGGGCGACCAGCGCCCGCGCGCACGCCACCCGCTGCTGCTGGCCGCCGGAGAGCTGGGCCGGCCGGTGGTCGAGCCGGTCCTGCAGCCCGACCGTCTTGATCACCGTGTCGAACCACGCGCCGTCCGGGCTGCGCCCCGCGATCGACAGGGGCAGCAGGATGTTCTCCTTCGCGGACAGCGTCGGCAGCAGGTTGAACTGCTGGAAGATGAAGCCGACCTTGTCGCGCCGCAGGCGGGTCAGACCGGCGTCGCCGAGCCCCGTGACCCGCGTCTCACCGATGTGCACCTCGCCCTTGGTCACCGAGTCGAGCCCGGCGAGGCAGTGCATGAGCGTGGACTTGCCGGAGCCGGACGGCCCCATGATCGCCGTGAAGACGCCGCGCTGGAAGGTGACGCTCACCCCCCGGAGCGCGATCACCTCCGCCTCGCCGCTGCCGTAGACCTTCCACACGTCGTCCGCGCGGGCCGCCACCGGATCGCTGGCCGTCACCTGGTTCCCCCTCGTCAACCGGTCATGGTCCGGCCGGACCAGGACGGTCCGGCCGGCATGTTCCATGCTGGGGGACGGAGGCAACGGTTTTCGTCCGTCCCGTGGTGGAGGCCGGTCGGATTTTCCGATGCGGGTACCCCGTACCTGACCTCAGGGTTTGTCCCCCAGTTCGGATCGGTGGATCGGCACGGCCTGCGACGGGCCCAGCTGCCGCCTGGCGGCGTCCCGGGATCACCGAGATACAACACCGGTATCCCGGCGATCCCGGGCCACCACCAGACGACACCTGGACTCCGTCTCGGCTCGCACCGATCCACCGATCCGAACTGGCTTACTCATACGCGATGGCTTGCAGGACGTTGAGGCGGGCCGCTCTGATGGCCGGGAGGATCGCCGCTATGGCGCCCGCCACAATCGCGAGGGCCAGCGTGATCAAGAGGTAACCCCACGGCACCGTCAGGGAGAGGAACTCGTCACCAAGCGCGACCACGATCGCCACGCCCAGGCCGACGCCGATGAAGATGCCGAGGATCGCGCCGAAGACCGAGATCAGGATCGACTCGACGGTGACCATCCGCCCGACCATGGCCCGGCTCATCCCGACCGCCCGGATCAGGCCCAGCTCCCGGGTGCGCTCGAAGACCGACAGCAGCAGCGTGTTGACCACGCCGAGCACGGCGACCACGATCGTCAGCCCGAGCAGCGTGTTGACGATGCCGAGCAGGATGTCGACGAAGTTGTTGGCCTGGTCGATCAGCTGCGACTGGTCGTTGACGCTGACCTCGGGGTTGTCCGCGAACAGCCGGTCAAGCTCGGCCCGCACCCGCGGCACCTGGCTGTCGTCGGCCACCTGCACGAAACCCTGCTGGGCGAACGGCGACCGGAACCCGCCCGCGTCCGCGCTGCTGATCAGCGAGCTGGAGATGGCCTGGTTGGGCTTGAACACGCCCACGACGTCCAGCGTGACCGGTTCGCCGCGCGCCGTCCGCATCGTCACCCGGTTGCCGACGCCGACGTGCAGGGCGTCCGCGGTGGGCTGGTCGAGCAGGGCCTCCCCGGGGTTGAGCTGCCGTACGTTCCCGGCCACGGGCTTCAGGTTGAAGATCGTCGAGGCCGCCTGGGCGTCGCCGGCCAGCACGAACCGGTCGCTGCCGTTGAGGTTGACCGTGTCACCGCGCAGCGCGACCGCCGAGGTGACGCCCGGCAGGGCCGCCATGGTCTGCTCGAGCTCGGGCGGGAAGCCGACGCTCGCGCCGGGCCCCTGGCTGAGGCTGGTGGTCACGGCGAGCTGGGCGTTGACGTCGCGCTCGAACGCGTTGCTGATGCCGGCCTTGGCGGACTGCGCGAACACGCCCGCGCCGGTCGCCAGCGCCACCCCGATCATCAGCGCGGCGGCGGTGACCGCGGTGCGCCGCGGGTTGCGGCCGGTGTTGCGGGCGCCGAGCCGGCCGGGCACGGACCAGGCGAACGCCTTGCCGGCCGCGGTGGTCAGCGGGCGGCTGATGATCGGCGCGAGCATGGCCATGCCGAGGAAGACGAGCCCCGCGCCGATCCCGAGGGTGAGCCAGGTCGGAATGTCGCCGACGTCGGCGACGCCGAGGCCGAGCAGCAGCCCGCCCGCGCCGAGGACCACGCCACCGGCGATCGTGAGCCTCGTGAGCGGCTTGTCCGGGGTCACGGCCTCGCGCATGGCGGCGATCGGTGGGACGCGGCTGGCCCGCAACGCCGGGATCAGCGCGGCGACGACCGTGAAGGCGGTGCCGACGGCGAGGGTCGCGACGACGGCGTACGCGCGGACGACCACCCCGCCGACCGGCAGCATCGCGTCGATGATCGCCTGGAGGGCCTTGTTGAGGATGAAGCCGACCAGGATGCCGAGCCCGAGCCCGACGATGCTGGCCGCGAGCCCGAGCAGCAGCGACTCCAGCAGGACACTCCGGTTGACCTGGCCGCGGCTCGCCCCGAACGAGCGGTAGAGGGCCAGCTCGCGCGTCCGCTGCGCGACCAGCATCGAGAACGTGTTGAAGATCAGGAAGGCGCCGGTGAACATGCCGATCAGCGCGAACACGACGAGCCCGGTCTTGAGGATGTTGACGAAGTTCGACGTGGCGCTCTGCTGCTCCTCGGCGACCTGCGCCCCGGTCCGCACGTCGTCGTCGGGCAGCGCGGCCGCGATCCGGTCCCGGAGCGTCTCGTCGCTGACCCCACCGGCGGCGGTGACGTCGATGCTGGTGAACTTGCCGGGCGCGTTCAGCAGCACCCGCTGGGCCTGCGCGAGCGTGAACGCGACGGTGGTCTCACCGGCGAGCGAGGGCCGGTTGCCGGGAAAACCGAAGATCCCGACGATTCTGTACGGCGTACGCGGCTGCAACGTGATGACGTCCGCGGTCTGCCCGAGCCCGAACCCGCTGTCCTCGCTGAGCCCCTGGTTGATGGCGATCTCGTCGGGGGCCTGCGGCGGGCGCCCCTGCCGGAGCTGGATCAGCGGGTCGCCGTCCTGCCAGGCGATCCCCTGCTGCGGCGGCCCGGTCCCACCGACCACCTTGCCGTCGGACCCGATGAGCCGCGCGCCGGCGGAGTAGACACCGGGCCGCACCTGCGCGACGCCGTCGACGTTGCTGACGGTGTCGACGTCCTGCTGGTCAAGCAGCGCGGTCGGCGTGCCGAGCTGCGCATTCTGCCCACCCGGCGTGGTGTCCCGGGCAGTGACCTCGACGTCGATGCTCTGGTTGACGGTCGAGAACAGCGCGGTGAACCCTTGCGCGAACGTATCGCCGGCCACGAACGCACCGGACATGAACATGGTGCCGAGCACGACCGCGAGCGCGGAAAGCGCAAGCCGCAACTTGTGGGTGAGCAGCCCACGCAACATGGACCGGAACATGGTCTGGCGCCCCCTTATCCGGCCGTGGGCGGCTGCTCGTCCACGATGGACTCATCAGGGCGCTGGCGGTTGTTGGCCTTCGGCGGCTCGTCCGCGTCGTCCTCGTCGCCGCCGGGTTCCGACTGGCTGTCGGGGTCGTCGGGGGTGCTTGCGCGCCTGCGCTGTTTGCCTTTGGGGGGCCGGCTCGCGGCGGGCCTCAGCCCGGCGGCACCGCCGGCCTTCCGCCGCATGGGCCCGGTCCCACGCCGCTCACCTTCAACCGCACGCGCCGCTCCGCCGTTTGCGACCTCCGCACCGGCCGGTGCGCCCTCGCCACCCACGTCCCCACCGCGCGGCTCTTCGACCGCGTCCTGCGGGTCGGTCGTCGCGCCATGCGACTCGGCCTTCGCGCCTGCGGTGTCTACCGCGCCTGCGGTGTCTACCGCGCCTGCGGTGTCTACCGCGCCTGCGGTGTCTACCGCGCCTGCGGTGTCTACCGCGC
>NZ_JBFAIU010000072.1:757-27382 GCF_040654855.1 Asanoa sp. NPDC050611 | reverse complement strand
GGGCCGGCTACAGCGGCAAGGATGTCGACCTGGACCGCCTCGCGGACCCCAGCGTGCCCCTCCCGCGACCGCCGGGCCGATCCTCGACGTGTCGCTGTTCCCGGTGCAGCCCTGGCTCGATGTGCCCGAGTTGGGATTCGCCGTGACGGTGACCCATGCGGGCGCGCGAGCAGAGGCGGAGGCGCTCGCGGAGCGGCTCGCCGGCGAGGCGTGGGCGGTCCGGAGGGAGTTCGCGGTCGAACCCGTGCCGGTGCCCGACGCAATTGCCGGCATCGAGCCGGGCGGGGGCCCGGTGCTGCTCGTCCAGTCGGCCGACTCCCCCACCTCCGGCGCGACCGCGGACAGCGCGGCGGTCGTCGCTGCGCTGCTGGATAGTCGCCTGCACAGCCTCGCGACCGTCGTCGACGCACCGGCCGTCGCGGCCTGCTTCGACGCCGGCGCCGGCGGCCGGGTCGTGACGACCGTCGGCGCGACCCTCGACCCGCGCTGGTCGACGCCGGTGCGCCTGAGCGGCGTCGTCACGCGTACCGGCGACAGCCCGGTCGTCCTCACCGGCGACTCGATGACCGGGCAGCCGGTCGCGATGGGCCGCTGGGCGACCGTCGACACGGGGACCGGGCTGTCCGTGCTCGTCACCGAGCGGCCGGCGCCGACCTTCGACCCGGCCGGCTACCGCCACGTCGGCCTCGATCCGGCGGACGCCGACGTGGTCGTCGTGCGCTCGGCGACCATGTACCGCGCGGGTTTCCGGGGGTTCTACCTCCGCGCCGTGCTGCTCGACCTGCCCGGGGCCAGCACACCCCGCTTCGACTACCTCACCTTCGCGCACGCACCCCGGCCGCTCTATCCCCTCGACGGAGGCGAAGCATGACCGCACCGCTGCGGGTCCATGACAACCGCGTCCCGGTCTACTACGACGGCGGCGCCCGGATCAGCGCGTTCCGCGGCGTGCCGCCGGCACGCGGCCCGGAGGACTGGGTCGGGTCGCTGTCGCGGCTGCCGGCCGCGATCCTGCCCGCCGGCTTCCCGGCCGACACCGGGGTCTCGCGCACCGCGCAGGGCTCGCTCGCGGACCTGGTCGCGGCCGACCCGGAAGGCTGGCTCGGGGCGCCGCTGGCGAAAGCGTACGGCGGCGACCCGGGCCTGCTCGTCAAGCTCCTCGACGCGGGCGTGCGGCTCCCCGTGCACTGCCACCCGACGCGCGACTTCGCCCAGCGGCACCTCGGCAGCCTGTTCGGCAAGACCGAGGGCTGGATCGTCGTCGACGCCCTGCCCGGCGCGCAGGTCTGGCTCGGCATGCGCGACACCGTCCACCGCGGCGACCTGCTCCGGTGGATCGAGGATCAGGACACCGCCGCGATGATCGCCGCGATGAACGCGCTGACCGTGTCGCCGGGCCAGGTGCTCTACGTGCCGGCGGGCCTGCCGCACGCGATCGGCCCGGGCGTCTTCGTGATCGAGCTCCAGGAGCCGACGTCGTTCTCGGTGCTGGCCGACTACACCGCGTTCGGCGTCGACCCCGACGCCGCGACTCTCGGCCTCGGCTGGGACCTGGCGCTGTCCTGCTTCGACCTCGGCGGGTACGCCGACCGGCTGGACGCCCTGCTGCCGGCCGCCCGTCCGCTCGGGCCGGGCCTGCGCAGCCTGTTCGCCGCCGACGCCGACGGCTACTTCCGCGCCTGGGAAGCGCGCGGCGACGTGACGCTGCCCGTCGCCAGCTTCGCCGTGGTCGTCGTGACGGGCGGCGCCGGATCGCTGCTCACCGGAGCCGACCGGATGCCGATCGCGCGCGGCGACACGCTGGTCGTCCCGGCGTCGGCCGGGCCGCTGACGTTCGAGGACACCGTCGAGGCGATCGTCTGCCTGCCCCCGGAGCTGCCGTGAACGTGCCGTCCCGACCGGTCACGACCCTCGACGTCGTCGACGCCGGCTGCGACCTGGCCGAGAGCCCGCTCTGGCTCGGCCCGACGCGGGGCGTCCGCTGGGTCGACGCCGGCCGCGGCGACCTGCACGCCCTGAACGACCGCCGGCACGAGTCGTGGCCGATCACCGGCCGGCTGGTCTCGGCCGTCGCCGAAGGCGCCGGCGGCGACCTGGTCCTGGCCGTCGGTCGCGAAATCTGGCGCGTTCCCGACGGCCCCTTCGCGGGTACGGCCACCGTGGTGGCCGAGGTCCCGCCCGGCCCGTCGCTCAACGACGCCAAGGTCGGGCCCGACGGTCGGCTCTGGGCCGGCACCGTCGACCGCTCCCAGGCGGGCGTCTCGGCCCTCTGGTCGTTCGGGGCCGGGGGTGACGTCCGGCGCCACTGGACCGGGGTCACGCACGGCAACGGGCTGGCCTGGGACCCGTCGGGCTCGCTGTTCTACTTCGTCGACAGCGGTGCGGGAACGCTGTCCCGCGGCGCCTTCGATCCCTCGACCGGACCGGCGGCGCCCACGGTCCTGCTCACGCTGGACCGCGAGGCGGACGGCATTCCCGACGGCCTGGCCGTGGACAGCACGGGGGACCTGTGGCTCGCGGTCTGGGGCGGGCACTGCGTGCTGCACCTCGACGCGTCCGGTAACCCGATCGACCGGATCGCACTTCCCGAACGCAACGTGACGTCGTGCAACTTCGTCTCGGCCGGGCTCGACGCGCTGGCCGTCACCACGGCCGCGGACCCCGGCGGTCCGGGCGGCGCGGTGCACCTGCTCGACGTCGGCCGCACCGGCCTGCCCGGCTACGCCTTTCCGGAGGGATGACCATGCACCAGGTGTGGATTACGGGACCGGAGGCGGTCGAGGTCCGCACGGTCGCGACGCCGGTGGCCGGGCCGGGCGAGGTGGTGGTGCACACCGGGTACGCCGGGATCTGCGGGTCCGACCTGCACACCCTCCATCGTGGACACCCCTGGCTGCCGTACCCGATCGCCCCTGGGCACGAGGCCTCCGGCGTGCTCGACAGCGGCGAGCGCGTCTACCTGCGGCCGGCGATCGCGTGCGGCGTCTGCTTCTACTGCAAGCGCGGCAGGCCCAACCTCTGCGACGCGTTGATCGGGGTCGGCTCGCATACGCCGGGGGCCTTCGCCGAGGCGTTCGTCGTGCCGGCGGCCGCACTCGCGCCGGTGCCCGACGGCATCTCGCTGGCGGCCGCCGCCATGATCGAGCCGGTCGCGACCGCCGCGCACGCGGTCGTCACCGCCGGCGACGTGGCCGGCGCCACCGTCGCGATCCTCGGTGGAGGCTCGATCGGCCAGTCGGTCCTGCTCGCGGCCCGCGCCGCCGGCGCCGAGCGGGTGGTCGTCACCGATCCGGTCACGACCAAGCGCGCGCTGGCCGTGTCGCTCGGCGCCGCGGTCGCGCTGCGGCCCGATGCCGCGCCGGACGAGGTCCGCGCCGCCCTCGACGGCCGCCCGGACGTGGTCTTCGACTGCGTGGCCAGCGCCGGCTCGCTCGGTGCGGCCATCGACCTGGCGGTCAAGGGCGGCACGGTCGTCGTGGTCGGCGTCGGTCACGGCCCCCTCACGGTCGCGATCGAGACCCTGCAGGACCAGGAGGTACGGGTCGCGGGCTCCGCGATGTACACGCCGGCCGACTTCGCTCGCGCCGAGTCCCTGATCGCCGGGGGCCTGCCGGTGGAGCGCCTGATCTCCGCCGTCCACCCTTTGTCGGAAGCGGTCGCCGCGCTGCGGGCGGCGGCGACCGGCAACGAGGTCAAGCTCCACCTGGCCGGTCCGGCCGCACTCTGAGGAGGAAGCGCGATGCGGGTGAACACCGCGGTGTTGTTCGGGGCCAGGGAACCGCACCGGATGGTCGACGTCGACGTCGACGAGCCGCGTGCCGGTGAGGTTCGGGTCAGGATGGCGGCCTCCGGCGTGTGTCACAGCTGCCTGTACGCCATCGACGGCGAGCACGCCGCCATCCCGATGCCGATCATCCTCGGCGACGAGGGCGCCGGCGTCGTCGAGTCGGTCGGCCCGGGCGTCACCACCGTCGCCGCAGGGGACCACGTCGTCGTGTCGTGGGCACCGGGCTGCGGCGCGTGCCGCACCTGCCGTCAGGGCCTGCCCGCGCTCTGCCAACGGCAACCGCCCCTGGGCCGGATGGCCGACGGCGAGACGCGGTTCCACCATGCCGGTGCGGAGGTGTTCCACTATGGACCCGCTACGAACGCGCCGTTCACCGTGCTGACCGAACGGGCCGTCGTACCCGTGAACAAGGACATGCCCCTGGATCTTGCCGCGCTGATCGGGTGCGCGGCAGCCACCGGTGTGGGTGCGGTCCGCAACACCGCCCGGATGGGCATGGGAGAGAGCATGGCCGTGGTCGGCTGCGGTGGCGTCGGCATCAGCGCCCTCCACGCCGGTGCGCTCGCCGGCGCCTACCCCGTGGTCGCCGTCGACGTCGAGCCGACCAAGTTCGACGCCCTGATCAGGATGGGTGCCACCCATTGCGTCGACGCGCGCGAGCCCGACGCCCGCGACCGGATCCGCGACCTGACCGGCGGCGGCGTCGACCACGCGTTCGTGACGACCAGCGCCGCCGCGGCCTTCCCGCTCGCGGTCGGCGTCCTCGCGCCGCGCGGGACCTGCGTGCTGATCGCCGGCTACCCCGACGGGGCCACCGTCACCTTCGACCCCGGGCACCTGCTCAACGGCGAACGCCGGATCATCGCGTCGAAGTACGGCTCCTCGAACCCGCCGGTCGACTTCCCCGACCTCGTCGACCTCTACCTCGCCGGCCGGCTCGACCTGGCCGCCATGGTCTCGAAGCGGTGGCGTCCGGAGCAGATGGACGCCGCGTACGACGCGCTGCGCTCCGGCACCGCCACCCGCGGCCTGATCGTGTTCGACTGATGCGCGCCGCGCTCGTCACCGCACCGGGCCGGGTGACGGTCGAGACCGTCGCCGACCCGTCGCCGGCCGCCGACGGTGTCGTCGTGCAGGTGCGCTCCTGCGGCATCTGCGGCACCGACCTGCACCTGGTCGACGGCGAACTCGGCACCGATCGCTTCCCGCTCGTCCCGGGCCACGAGCCGTGGGGCGAGATCGTCGCCGTCGGCCGGGGCGCGGCCGGCTTCGCGGTGGGCGACCTCGTCGCCGTCGACCCGTCGCTGCATTGCGGCGCGTGCGACCCCTGCCGGCGTGGCCGGGGCAACATGTGTCAGCGGTGGGGTGCGATCGGCGCCACGCAGCCCGGCGCCTGGGCCGAGTTCACCGCCGTCCCGGTCGCCAACCTCCACCGTCTCGGCGACGGCTTCCCGCTCGACGCGGTGCCGCTCGCGGAGCCCGTCGCGTGCGCTGTGCGCGGGCTCCGCCGGCTCGGCCCGCGGCCCGACGAGCCGGCCGTGATCTTCGGCGCCGGCACGATGGGCCTGGTGCTCGCGATCCTGCTCGACATCCAAGGCGTCGGGCCGGTCACGCTGGTCGACACCAACCCGGCCCGCCGCGAGCTGGCCGGCCGGTTGACCGGCGCCGCGGTGTGCGGGTCGGCAGAGGCCGCGGACCTTCGCGCGCCGTGGGTGATCGAGGCGACCGGCAACCCGGCGGCGTTCGAGGCGGCGCTGGCCTGCGTCGACCGGGCCGGCACGTTGCTCGTCTTCGGCGTCGCCAACCCGCTCACGACCGCCGCGATCCCGCCCTACCGGGTGTACGCCGACGAGCTCACCATCGTCGGCTCGATGGCGATCCTGCACAGCTTCCCGCCGGCGATCGCCACGATCCGCCGGCACGCCGACCGGTTCGCCCCGCTGCTGACCGACGCCTTCGGGCTCGAGGACATCGGACCGGCGCTGAGCCTGGTCCGTTCGGGCCGGACCATCAAGACGGTCATCACTCCTGCGGCGGGAGCACCGTCGTGAGACGCGTTCTGATCACCGGTGCCCGGCGCGGGATCGGCGCGGCCGTCGCGGTGGGCCTGGCCGCGGAGGACACCGAGCTGCTGCTGCACCACCTCGCCGCACCGGACGAGATCGCCGAGGTCGCCGGACGGTGCCGGGCGGCCGGCGCCAGGGTCGAGGTGCTGGAGGCCGACCTGTCCGATCCGGCCGAGGTCGTCGCGCTCGGCGAACGGGCGGGACCGGTCGACATCCTCGTCAACAACGCCGCCCGCGCCTCCGACGTACGCCTGGACGGGCTTTCCCTGCACGAGTGGCAGGCCACTTTCGCGGTCAACGTGACCGCGCCGATGCTGCTCGCACAGGCCTGCGCGCGGGGTATGCGGGAGCGGGGATGGGGCCGGATCGTCAATGTCACCTCGGCGACCGTACGACTCGGCGGGCCGTCGGGACCGTCGTACGTCTCGAGCAAGGCCGCCCTCGTCGGCCTGACACGATCGCTGGCGAGGACGCTGGGTCCCGACGGCATCGCCGTCAACGCCGTGTCCCCGGGGGCCATCAAGACCGAGAGCGAAGCTGAACTAGCGGTGACCCGCGGCCAGACCGACGTCGACATCGACGCGATGACCCTGGCGGCACAGGCGCTCCCGCGACGGCTGGTGCCCGACGACCTCGTCGCCGCCGTGCGCTTCCTGGTCTCCGACGGCTCCGGGGCGATGACGGGCCAGGTCATCGAGGTCGGCGCGGGCCTGGTCTACCGGTAACGCGATTACCCGGCGCACGGGCGCCCGGCGAGCACGTCGCCGGGCACCCGTGGTCCGACAAAGTCAGCTGCTGGTTCACCGTGCTCGTAACCGCGGACATCGCCGCTCCGCTCGGCGTCGTCGTCGGCGTGATCCGGCCTTCCGCGTCGACCGTCGCGGGCGACGTCGCGTCCCAGGCGGACTGCAGCAGATCCTGGGCCTTCTTGACGTTCGCGGCGTTCTCTTCCGATGTCCTGGCGCTGAACCCGCCGTCATAGGCGGGATTCTGCCCAGGGCCGCCCGTCCAGTACGTGTGATCGTTGATGATGATCTCGTCGCTGTCGACGCCGCCCATGATGCCGGCGCCGATGAAGCCGTTCCCGGGCGGGATGCTCCTTCTCCCACGCGAGCGCCTTGTCGTTCGCCGGTCCCGCCGGTGCCGAATACCACGCCTTCAGGGCGGGCTGCTTGCCGAAGACGGTGGGTTGCTCCGCGGCGGCAACCGGGGCGGTCAGCGACACGACGCTGCCCACACCCAGCACGAGAACGAGCGAACCGGCGATCCACCCCCTCGCTCCGATCTCGACGAACGGCGTACGACGCAGTGGAGCCACTGCCGGCGGCAATGGCTCCACTGCGGTGTCAAACTATTCGGTTGGAACGCCGATCTCGCGTCACACGATGGAGATCGATCGCACCTGGGTGTTGCCCTTGGTTTCGACGTACACCCTGTAGTCGCCGACGGTGTAGGTGCCAGTGGCGTTGTTGTCGATGGTGAACGTCGCCGTGACGGGAGACTCGCTGCCGTCCACGTGGGTCTGCTTCACCGTGATGGTCAACTCGTTCGTGTTGCCCTTCAGCTTCTTCACGACCGCCGTCGGCTTCGCGTCGATGACCGCGTTCGCGACTGTCACGTAGACCGCGTCCGGCGAAGAGAACTCCGCGTTCTTCTGCCCGTCACCGAACTGGAAGAAGCCCCGCTTCTCGACGGCGCCGCGCCCCGGGAAGGGGTCCGGGTTCGAGGCCAGGTACGTCGGGTTGACCGTGTACAGGTCCGTCTTCGAATCCGCGAGGACGGCCTGCACCCCGGTGTACGGCGCGTCGGTGATCGCGAGGTTGACCGACAGGTAGATGGCGTCGGGGTTGGTGGCCGAGATGCGTGACGAGAAGTACTTGTCCGCACTCTCCCCCGCGGGCACGGCCAGCGGCACGACCTGGTCGCCGACGAGAATGTTGAACTGGAAGTCGCCGTAGCCGCCGGCGACGAACTTCGCCCACGCCGCGTCCGACATGTAGTCGCGGCGCTCCACCTTGAACTCCAGGCGCATCGGCGACACGTAGGTGGAGTTCAGGTACTCGGGGTCGGTCAGGGGCAGGTAGACCCCTCCCGGGGCGTGCCCCAGCGCGAAGGCCGACGCCGTCGGGGTCGAGTTGCCGCGGCCGTTCCACATCGGGATGTTGAACGCGGTGGCGCCGAGCAGGGCCTGGCTGCCCAACTGGCTCGTGCCGACCGCGGCCGACGCGTCCTTGTAGGTTCCGATCGTGACGTCGAGCAGGTCGAGGTCCGCCCGGTCGGCGTTCAGACCGGGGATGTTCGCCCACATGAACTTGGCACCGGCGGGGCCGGAGTAGCGGGCCATCTCCAGCATGCCGTCGGCCATCATCTTGGTCATCTGCACCGCCGAGTCGACCTTCATCCGCTCGTTGGCCGTGTGCCACCAGCGCTCGTTGCCCGGGATGACGGCGCCGAAGGCGGTCATCTTGTTGCGGTAGCTGCTGGCCAGGGTGCCACCGGTCGTGCCCTGCGGATAGACCACGTCCCGCAGGGAGTACGGATCCGCGAACTCCGCCGGGTCGCGGTCGATGGTGGCCTGGTAGCTCCCGAACTGAAGAGCCGTCAGCGGGTTGTCGTGGTCGACGTACAACCCGGCGCCGACGGGCGAGCCGAGGTTGCCGATGGTGAACCCCTTCGCCTGGAAGGCGGCCGTCACCGCCGCCGTCGCCTGGCTGGAGTCGGCCGCGGTGACGTGCATGCTGCGCACGTACATCGGAATGCTGAGGCTGCCGGAGGCGTCGGTGTAGAAGCTCGTCGGCGTCTCGGAGTTGATGCCTCCCATGAGGGCGAAGGTCAGGTTGGGCGTGCCGTTGCTCGGGTTGCGCAGCAGGCTCGCCGGAATGCCCATGTACTTGCCGATGTAGGCCTCGCCTTCGACACCGCCGCGGAAGAACAGGTCGGCGATGCCGTCGGCGGCCTTCTTCAGCTGCATGTCGGCGGCCGTGGTGCCCAATGCGCCGAATCCGTTGGAGAGCAGGAACATTCCCCACACGACGGCGTTCTTGCCGTACTGCGGGGTCGGCATCTCCATCGCCACATCGGTGTTGATCTCCAACGTGAGCGAGTCACCGGTGATCGTGGTCCGCACCTTCGGCGTGGTGCGCGGAGCAGCCGGGAGCCAACCCTTCGTGGTCGCGGCAGCGGTGATCGCCGACACGAACCGGTCGCGCTGGGCGGCGTCGGCCCCCGCCACGTCGAGGGTGAAGATGGCGCGCGAGGCGATCTGCGTGGTGCTGCCGTAGGCGATGTCCTTGAGCGTCGGGTCACATTCGCGCAGGGTGACGCCGGCTCTGGCATCCGTCAGCCGGAAGGCCCTGGTGCTGTCCGCGGACAAGCTCATCGACACGGACGGGGTCACCGACCCGGAGTTGCCGACGATGACCGGGAACCGCGAGTCCGAGGTGTAGCCCGCGATCGGCATCTCCTCGCGGTTGAGGTTCTTGTAGGCCCAGTTGTCGTAGAAGCTCGGGTTCGAGTTGTACGGGATGGATTGGAACGTGGCCGTGTTCGTCGTCGAGGGCGTGCCGGGACCGCCGTCTTCGTAGATTCCCATGACGATGCGGATGCGTCGGTCGAGCGGCAGGCCCGCCTCGAGCAGCGCCTTGGCCGCGAGCAGCGTCGCCAGGGTCGGGCCGCTGTCGTCCTGCAGGCCCGCGCCGTAGACCCAGCCATCCTGGACATAGGGCGAGTGGTACGCACCGGGAGTGCCGAGGTTGCCGTCGGCGTCCCGCCAGCGCGCCAGCTGGGCCGGCGAAACCGAAGCCGTCGGCGAGTCGAGGTGGCTCAACGCCATGACCATCTCCGGGGCGTCCGGGTCACCGATCTCCGCGTAGACGTATTTGTCAGGCTGGCGTTGGACGACCACCGGGAAGCCCAGGTCGGTGGCCAGCTTGACCACCCAGGCGAGCTTGGCGACCTTGCGGTCGTACTCGTTCTGGTTGGCCTCGGTGTTGCTGACCGGGAACGGGTACGCCGTCGCGGCCGTGCCGCCTCGCGAGATGGAGTCGTAGCTCGACCCGTCCAGCATCGCCCCGATCAGGGTGAGCGGATCGTAGGTGCCATCCCCAGCCCGGGCGGTCTTGACGCGTCCGGCCAACGCCTCGACTTCCGTGTGGATCGCGTCGCGCTCGGCGTCGGTGACGGAGAGGTCGTAGGTGACACTCGGCTGGAAGCGCTCCTCACTGGAGACGGCCGCGGACGCGCTGGCCGCCAGCCCCATGGACAGGAGCAATGACACGCCAAGTGTCAGTGCAAGAGGCCTCTTCCGCATCTGCTCGATCTCCCTCAACGGTCACACCCGAGACGTCTGATAGGTTTCTATTCGTGAAACCCTGTCAGGCTTCTCCCAGCTCGTCAAGATCAGCTGGGCGTGGTGGTGTGCGAAGTGGAGGACGACGAGCGCGCGTCAGATGAGGCCGTGGGCCAGCATTGCCTCCGCCACGCTGCGGAAGCCTTCGATGTTGGCGCCCGCGGCGTAGTTTCCCGGCATGCCGTACTCGTCAGCCGTTGTATAGCACCGCTGGTGGATGTCGCGCATGATGTCCTGCAGCCGCTGCTCCGAGTGCTCGAACGTCCACGAGTCCCGGCTCGCGTTCTGCTGCATCTCCAGCGCGCTCGCGGCGACACCACCCGCATTGGCCGCCTTGCCCGGCGCGAACCGCACACCCGCCTCCGCGAAGGCGCGGATCGCCTCCGGAACGGCGGGCATGTTGGCGCCTTCCACCACGATCATGCAGTCGCCCCTGATCAGCGACGCCGCCTCGGCGGCGCCGATCTCGTTCTGCGTGGCGCACGGCAACGCGACCTGACAGGGCACCTCCCACGGCGACCGGCCGGCGACGAAGCGCGCGTGCGGGCGGCCGCGGGTGTAGAGGTCGATGCGCGCGCGACGGACCTCCTTGACGTCCTTGAGCAGCTCGACGTCGATGCCCTGGTCGTCGTGGACGTAGCCGGACGAGTCCGAGCACGCCACGACGACGCCGCCCAGTTGGTGCACCTTCTCGATGGCGTAGATCGCGACGTTGCCCGAGCCGGACACCACGACCCGCTTCCCGTCGAGACTGTCGCTCACGGCCCGCAGCATCTCTTCCGCGAAGAACACCGTCCCGAAGCCGGTGGCCTCGCGCCGTACCTGCGCGCCGCCGTAGCTCAGGCCCTTGCCGGTCAGCACACCGGACTCGTACCGGTTGGTGATGCGCTTGTACTGGCCGAACAGGTAGCCGATCTCCCGGCCGCCCACGCCGATGTCGCCGGCCGGCACGTCGGTGTACTCGCCGATGTGCCGGTACAGCTCGGTCATGAACGACTGGCAGAACCGCATCACCTCGCGGTCCGAGCGCCCCTTGGGGTCGAAGTCCGAACCGCCCTTGCCCCCACCGATCGGCATTCCGGTCAGCGCGTTTTTGAACACCTGCTCGAAGCCCAGGAACTTGACGATCCCCAGATACACCGAAGGATGGAACCGCAACCCGCCTTTGTACGGCCCGAGCGCGCTGTTGAACTCCACGCGGAAGCCCCGGTTGATGTGGACCTCGCCGCGGTCGTCGTCCCACGGCACCCGGAAGATGATCTGCCGCTCCGGCTCGCAGATCCGCTCGATGATCTTCGCCTCGGCATACTCGGGATGCCGGTCCAACGCCGGGACGATGCTCTCCAGCACCTCCCGCACCGCCTGGTGGAACTCGCGCTCGCCCGGGTTGCGCCGCTCCACCGCGGCAAAGATGACGTCGACCTTCTCTTCTGCCTTCACCTGCGGCCCTCTCGGACGCGGTACCCCACCGAACGCGGCGGGTCCCTCCCCTGATCTTCCCTGATCGGGGGCCGTCGCGAAGGCGGACCGGGCTAGCGGTCGAGCATCGCCGCGGCGATCTCGTCGGCTGCCGCGGCGGGGATCGCGGTCGCGGCGTCCTCGAGCACGAGCAACCGCGCCCCTGGGATCTCGCGGGCGAGAGCCTCGCCGTTGCCGACCGGGAAGAACGGGTCCGTGCGGCCGTGCACCACCAGCGTCGGGATCGCGAGCGAGGGTAGGCGCTCGCGCCAGCGCGGCTTGCAGTCCAGCTTGGAGAACACCAGGCCCAGCTGGTTCGCCATCTGGATGGCGGGGTCCGTGCCTGGCGTGCGGTCCCAGATGCGCTCGGCGGTCGTGCGGGCGGTGACCGGGTCGTTGCCCAGGATCTCCGCGCCGGCGGCGGCGAACTCGCCCACCGCGGAGCGGTCGGACCAGTCCGGCATCCCCCGCGAGAACAGCCGCTTCATCACCGGTCCGTCATGGTCCGGCAGGTCGTCGTCGACCGGGCCTGGCGCGACGGGCCGCGTCCCCACGAGGGTGAGTGCCGCAAAGGGGTGGTCGAGCGCCGCGACCTGGGCGACCATCCCGCCGACGCCGATCCCCGCCAGGTGCGCCGGGCGGTCGTCGAGTGCGCGGGCGAGCGCCGCCGCGTCGGCCGCGAGGTCGCGCAGCGTGTACGCGGGCGCTTCAGGATCGACGGTGCTCGACGCGCCGGAGTCGCGGAGGTCGTAACGCACCACGTGGCGCCCGCCGCGGCCCAGTGCCTCGCAGAGCGAGTCGGGCCAGGAGAGCATGGTCGTGCCGCCCGCGAGCAGAATCAGCGGTGCCGAAGCGTCGCCGAAGTGCTCGACTCCGAGTGTGACGCCGTTGGCCTCGACCGTCGGGTGCATTGTCAACCTCCAGCACAGAATCGTCGCACACGCTGCGAATGGAGCCCCGCGGTGCCGGCGGGATCGATGTGACCGCCGTTGTCCGGCCGATGTCGCCCCTGCCAGGTCGCCGCGCAGGTAGCTTGATGGTGACGCCCGAGCCGGGTGCCGGCCCATCGTTCCAGGGGCCCTAGGTAGCCGCAGGTCGGCGCAACCCGGCTCCCCTGCCCGCCGGGGAGGCTCGCGGCATGAAATGGCAAGGTCCGTTGGCAGGCCATTATCCCGTAGTGGCGACGATGGTCGTGGCCGCCCTGATTCCGTACCTCGTGTTGTCGGCGGCATTACAGCCGCTCACGGGGATCATCGGCGGCCAGCTCCACATGGGCACCGAGGAGCTCAACCTGGCGCAGGGTCTCGCCAACGCGGGGTATGCGCTGGGCACGGTCCTGTCGGTACAGCTCGCCCAGCACTTACCGCAACGGCGGATGCTCATCATTTACGGCGTCCTGCTGGTTATCGGGTCCGTTCTCGCCGCATCGGCGACGAACGCCGTCACGTTCATCTCCGGGCACGTCCTGCAGGGTCTGTGCACGAGCCTTCTGCTGATTGCCGCTGTGCCACCATTGGTTACCGGGTTCCCACCGTCCAAAGTGCGCTACACGGCCATCGTCCTCAACCTGTGCATCTTCGGCGCGGTCGCGCTCGGCCCGCTGATCGGCGGTGTCCAGGCCGACGCCAACGGCTGGCGGCCGCTGTTCTGGGTGATCGCGGGCATCTCCGTCCTCGCGCTGCTGCTGATTGTGGCGACCTACCGCGACGTGCCGGCCGCCGACCCGACCTCGACACGTTCACCGCTCGCCGTGGTGTTGGCGGCCACGGGCTGCATCGCCGCGTTCTACGGCGCCGCGCAGCTGCTGACCCACAGGGACCTCAACGCGGCCACGCTGGCGCCGTTGTGCGCGGGCGTGTTCGTGATTCTCGTGCTCCTGGTGAACCAGTACGTCTCGAAGCGACCGTTGCTGATCGTCCGGCCACTGACGAGCACCCTGCCGGTGTCCGGCATCGTGGCGGCGATGTCCGCCGCGGCGGCGTCCGTCTCCGCGATCACGTTGTCCGGCCTCATCCTGGCCGACCGCTACTCGCCGCTCAAGCTCGGTCTGCTCTTCCTGCCCGAGTTCGGCGGCGCGGTGCTCACCACGATCCTGTTCGCGATCCTGTTCACCTCGAAGGGCCTGCACTACTTCGCGCTGACCGGTCTGATCTCCCTGAGCGCGGGCATCGCCCTGATCGCCGGCGCCCTGCCACCGAGCACCATCGTCACGCTCGTCGGCACCGGACTGATCGGCGTCGGCGTGGGTGCGTCGGTCGCGCCGGCGCTGTTCATCGCCGGCTTCTCGTTACGCAACGCCGCGCTGCAGCGGGTCTTCGCCATCGTGGAGCTCCTGCGGGCCGTGGCGGCGTTCATGATCGCGCCGATCCTCGTCTACATCGCCACGACGGTCATGAGCAACACGGAGGACGGCGTACGCACCGCGCTGTGGATCTGCCTCGGCCTGTCCGCCGCCGGCGCCCTCACCGGCATCGCGCTCTACTGGCTCGCCCGGGTGAGGCCGCCGACCCCGTCGCTGGCCGATTGGTTCGGTGGCGGAACCGCGTGGTACAGCCCACCGCTGTTGGCACGGTTCCGCCGCAACGCCCGAACGCCCGACCAGCCGTCCGGCCCGGCCGAGTTCGAGATCTCGTAGTGTGACGTGCCGGCGGCCGCGCTGGGGGGCCGCCGGCGGAAGCGTCACCGGACCGTCACACGCTGCCTGAGCTCTGCCATCACCTCCGGGGTGTTGGCCTGGCCGGGGGTCGCGTTCCCGGCCGCCGCGTGCCCGTTGGCGTTGCCGAAGTTCTCGGCACCGACCGCCGCGGTGCAGTGGCAGTCGCCCGCGATGGTCATGGTGTCGACGTTGAAACCGCTGATCGTCACGACCGGGTCCTGCCGGCCGAGCTGTGCCGCCGCATAGGTCTGGGTGATCGTCTGTGACTGGCCCGGCCAGAGCGTCACGTAGTTGTCGCTGTAGGAGGAGGGCCGGACCTGGCTGTCGCCGGCGCCAGGGCTGGAGCCACGCCCGCGATGCACGTCGACCCGCACCATGAACGCCACGGTGTCGGACCTGTTGGTGAGCGTGACGTCGGTCGCGGTGTCCTGCCCGTCGGAGAGGCCGGACTGCCGGTGCGTGACCGCGCTCGCCTGGATCGTCGTCGCGGGCAGCAGGCCGTTGGCCGGATCCGCGGCCGGGCTCTGCAGGTTGCGAAGGTCGCCGTAGGTGGACAGGTTCGGATAGGCGCTGCCCGTGTAGGTGGGAATGTCGTTGACCGTCGACAGCCAGTAGACGTTGCGGTCGACCACGTGCGTTCCCCGCTTCAGCTGAAGCTCGAGGAAGTAGGTCCGCTGCGGCTTGCCGTCGACGTCCGGCAGGGTCGGGTTCGGGATGGTCAGGAGCTGGTTCAGCACGCCCTGGCTGGGCATGGTGATGCCGGACGCGTTCTGCGTCGTCAGCACGTTGCCGCGCATGTCGTACGTCCGCGCGGTCACCGACAGCCCGCTCTGCGTCTGACCGGTCAAGTTGGACACACCCACCGTCCGGTTGCCCGGGTCGGCCTCCGGCGCCGGGTGGGCGTAGTAGACGTGCAGCGACTCGTTCGCCTTCTTGGCGCCGAAATAGGTGCCCGCCTGGTCGAAGTCGTACCCGTAGAGGTTCCACAACAGACTCGGCATGGGCTTGTTCATCATCCAGTAGACGAGCCCGGTCGACGGCGAGTCGGTCCTGGTCGAGTGGTCGAGGTACGCCTCGAACTGGGCCCGTACCGTCTCGTAGTTGATGGCCTGTGCCTTGCGGACGAAGTCACTGACACTGGGGTTGTCGGCGTACAGGTTGGTGGCGCCGGGCGGGTTGGTCGGGCACGTGACCGGGTCGGCCGTCCAGGTGCCGTAGCGATGGCAGATCGCGGTCGCGAGCACGCCGACGTGCTGGAAGCTCGAATAGCTGGTGCCGCTGTCCTCCTCGCCGCGTCCCGAGTTGAACTGCGCCAGGTTCGGCGAGGTGACCAACCGGGCCTGGTCGGCCGGCGTCATGAACCGGTCGAGCGAGTCCTGCGTCGGGATCGTCGATCCAGGGCTGGACTCGGTCTGGAACGCCCACGCACCGCCGCGGTTGACGAACTCGCCGCTGGTGCAGGGGTCGTTGCCGGTGC
Organism: Asanoa sp. NPDC050611; assembly: GCF_040654855.1. Taxonomy (NCBI): domain Bacteria; kingdom Bacillati; phylum Actinomycetota; class Actinomycetes; order Micromonosporales; family Micromonosporaceae; genus Asanoa; species Asanoa sp. NPDC050611. The sequence continues at coordinate 11,590 of NZ_JBFAIU010000072.1, read as the reverse complement.
GGCCCTTGCAGTTCGAGCTGTATGCGTAGCTCGGCGGGAACCAGTTGTACGGCCCTTCCTTCATGCCCGACGGACCGAGCGTCGGGGTGGACTTGTACTCCGCCGAGGCCATCACCGGGACGTCGAAGTCGGTCTCGGCGAAGCCCCGCAGGACGCCCGCTTCCTGGCTGGCGGACGGGACGTTGTCGCTCCAGCTGAAGAAGACGACGCTGGGGTGGTTGCGTTGCTGGCGGCCGAGGGCGAGCGCGGTGCGGTAGTTCGTCTCCTCGTCCTTCGCGGTCCACCGGGAGCCTTCCTCCCAGTAGTTGCAGCACAGGAACCCGCCGTAGATGAGCAGCCCGGCCCGGTCCATCTGCTCGTAGAAGTCGTCCGGCTGGTCGTCGCCCTCCAGCCGCAACCCGTTGAGGCCCATCGACTTGATGAGCTGGATCTGGTGTGCCACGTTCTCGCGCGAGTAGCGCAGGAACATGTCCTGGTCCATCATCCCGCCACCACGGAACACGAACGGCTTGCCGTTGACGGCGAACCATCGCGAGCCGTCGTACGCCTGGCTGCCGGGCGCCGAGAGCCACGTGTCGATGGTCCGGATCCCGAACGTCTTCGTGTCCGAGTCCGACACCTGCCGGTCGCGCGCGACGTTCATCGTCAGCTGGTAGAGGGGCTGGTCGCCCATCTGGTAGGGCCACCACAGCTGCGGGTGCCGCAGGTGCACGACGGAGAAGGCCACGTCCCGTGTCTCACCGGGGTTCAGCGTGATCCGCTTGTGCAGGTCGATCGGGTGCTTCCCCTGCGGATCGGTGATGGTCGCGTTGACGTCGGCGATCCGGGACTTCCGGGAGGTGTTCGTCACGGTGCCCTTGACCGTCAGGTCGGAGCTGCTCAGGTCGGCGGCGTTGGCCTGGACCACGTGCACGTCGTCGAGCCGGAACGTGTTGGAGATGTGCAGCCGGATCGGGTACTTGATGCCGGTGTTCTGGTCGCGGGCGGCCTGTGTCCAGTCGTTGAAGTCCTGGGTCAGCATCTCCCCCGGTACGTTGGGGTAGATCTTGAAGGCCAGCGCGTTCGGTCCGGCGCCGTTGACCAGGTTGGTGATGTCGAAGGTGTACGAGGGCTCGGAGCCCTGCAGGACGTCCTTGGTGGCGAGCTGGACGCCGTTGACCCACAGGTCGGCCTGGCCCATGATGCCGCGTACGTCGAGAATCACGTTCCGGTCGGGGCCGCCGGCCCGTGCGCTGAACTCGGTGCGGAACCACCACGGGACGTTGTACCGGTCGTTCGGCGCGCCGTGCGCGTCGGGTTGTGGTCCCTGGCACGCGGTGAGGTTCTCGGAGTAGAAGATGTTGTTCGCGCCGCACTGGTCATCCGGCGGGATGTTCTGCAGCTGTGCCGCGACCACGCTGCCGACCGCGTGGGCGTCGTTGGTGTGCACCGGCAGCCAACCGCGGGGCGCGTAGCCGCGCCGCGAGATGAGATCGCCGGTGTCGGGAGTTGCCGTGCTGCTCTGCACCTGCCACTTCCCGGCGAGGTCGACCGTCGATTCCACGGCCGGAGCCGCGCTGGCGGGTGTCGACGGGAGAACGGCGAGCAGTGAGCTGACGAGCAGGACGGGCAGGACTGTCGCAACGGTGAATCTGGGCTTCATAGGGGGTGTTACCTCCTTCACCGGGCTGACCTAGCTGATGCCCACCGCCTCCACGGCGAGCGCGAGTGCGCCGAGCAGTGGCGCGTCGTCGATGAACGTTGCCGGGACCAGTTGGGGCGGGAACGGGACCGCCCGGGGAAGCAGGGCGGCGATGCGGGGCAGGATGCGCTCGGCGGCGCCCATCATTCCGCCGCCGATGACGACCCGCGCCGGGTCGAGGGTGATGCACAGGTTGGCGACGGCCTGGGCCAGCCGCCGTAGTGCCTCGTCGATGAGCGCGTCCACCCGCGCGTCACCGACCATCGTGAACAGTTCGGCGGCGGCCACCGGGCGACCCACGAGGGCCGACCCCTGGCTGGCCAACGCGCTGCCGGACACCAGTTCCTCCAGCGGCGCGGCACCGTCGGCGAAGCAGCTGTCGCGGTCGGGGTCGAGCAGGTAGCCGATCTCGCCGGCGGCGCCGTGCGCACCACGGACCACCCGACCGTCGACCACGAGCGCCGCCGCGAGGCCGGTGCCCAGGTTGAGGTAGACGCCGACGTCGACGCCGCGCAGGGCGCCCCAGCGCAGCTCGGCCGCGGCGGCGGCGTTGACGTCGTTGTCGATGACGACCGGCGTGTCGCCGTACTCGTCGCGGAGCATCCGTGGCAGCTCCATGCCTTCCCAGCCGGGCACGTTGGGTGCGAGCCGGATCCGCTCGTCACGGACGACGCCGAAGGTGGACACCCCGACGGCGAGCGGTGCGGTAGCGATGCCGCGGGCGGCCTCCAGCGACCGCCGCACCACCTCGTCGGCGCTCCCGGTCGTCGGGATCCTCAGCCGGGTCGTCGAGACCGCCGGCGACCATCCCGCGTCGGCGGTGGCCAGCGCGACCTTCGTGCCGCCGAAGTCGATGCCGAGCACCTGGGCGGCCGTCACTGATCACTGCCTCGACGGGACAGCGAGTCGATGGCCACGGCTGCCGCGAGCACGACCGCGGTGACCATGAAGCGGATCGACGAGTCCACGTTGAGCAGCAGCATGCCGTTCGTGATCGACTGGATCACGAGGATGCCGAGCAGGGCCGCGTACGGACGGCCGCGGCCACCGAACAGCGACACCCCGCCGATGACCGCCGCGGCGATCGCCATCAGCAGGGTGTCGCTGCCCCCCGAGCTCTGGTTGACGGCGGCCAGCCGGCTCGCCGCGAGCAGGCCACCGAACGCGGCCAGCGTCGACGCGAGGACGAACGCGACGATCCGCAGCCGCGTGACGGGGATGCCGGCCCGCCGGGCCGCCTCGGCGTTGCCACCGATCGCGTAGATCCACTGCCCGAACACCGTGTTGCGCAGCACCAGGTCGAAAGCGACGACCAGGGCGCCGAAGATGACCAGCAGCAGCGGCACGCCGCGGTCCGCGCTCAGCACGAGCACGGTGGCGCCGAGCAGCACGGCGATCCCGCCGACACGCAGGACCAGGCGGTGCAACGGCTGCAGCGGCAGGTCGGCGCGCCGGCGCAGGCGCCGCTCGACCACCGCGCTCGTCCCCGTGACGCCGACGATGAGCACGACGATCAGCCAGCTCGTCCAGGGCGGGAGCCACGTGTCGCTGAGGCGGGCGATCGCCCCGTCGAACGGGAGGTTGATGGTGCCGCCGCGGCCCAGCACGTACAGCAGCAGGCCCTGCCAGCCGATCAGGCCGGCGAGGGTGACCACGAACGACGGCATGCGGAGCTGGGTGAACATCAGCCCGTGCACGAGGCCGATGACCGCGCCCAATGCGAGCGCGATGACGACGGCGAGCAGTGCGGACTGGCCGTGCCGGACGTGCACGATGGCGAGGACCGCCGCGCACAGGCCGCTGACCGACCCGGCGGACAGGTCGATCTCGCCGAGCAGCAGCACCATGATGATGCCCAGCGAGATCGTGCCGGTCGCGGCGAGCTGGAGCGCGAGGTTGGTGAGGTTCTCGGCGGACAGGAACTGCTCGTTGAGCGAGCCGAACACGATCGCGATGGCGATCAGCCCGCCCACGACCGGCCAGCTGCCGAGGCCGCCGGGCCGCGTCATCCGGTCCGTGGAGCGGCTGGGCCAGCGGATCGCTTTCGTCAGCGTGGTCATGCCGCGGCTCCGGTGATTGCGGCCACGATCGCCTCCGGGCTGGTTTCGGCTGTTCGGAACTCGCCGGCGTTGCGCCCCAACCGCAGCACGACCGTGCGGTCGCTCACGGCGCGGACGTCGGCGAGGTTGTGCGAGATGACGAGCACGGCCAGGCCGCGGTCGCGCAGGCGCCGGATCAGGTCCAGCACCTGCGCGGTCTGCTCGACACCCAGCGCAGCCGTGGGCTCGTCGAGGATGACCAGCCACGGCTCGCCCACCAGCGCGCGGGCGATCGCGACGGACTGCCGCTGGCCGCCGGAGAGCATCGCCACCGGCACCCGGATGTCCTGGATCCGGACGTCCAATGAGGACAGCAACGACCGGGCGGACCGTTCCATGTCGATCTTGCGCAGCAGCGACCAGCGCCGTCGCTCCGAGCCGAGGAACAGGTTGCCGATGACGTCGAGGTTCTCGCAGAGCGCGAGGTCCTGGTAGACGGTGGAGATGCCGAGGCTCCTGGCCTGGTGCGGGTTGCCGATCTGCACCGGCGCCCCGTCGCGCTCGAGCCGTCCCTCGTCCGCGGTCACCGCGCCGGAGATCACCTTGATGAGGGTGGACTTGCCGGCGCCGTTGTCGCCGACCAGCGCGACGACCTCGCCCGGGTTCAGGTCGAGGTCGACCGCGTCGAGTGCCCGCACCGCACCGAACCGTTTTGACACCCCTCGCGCCGCGAACATCTACTGGATTCCCGCCTTGGCGCAGGCGGCGGCCACGGCACCCGTGCAGATCTCGCTGGCCTTGTAGAAGCCGTCCTTCACGATGGTGTCCTTGACCTTGTCGGCGGTCACCGCGATCGGGTCCAGCAGGAACGCCGGGATGTCGGCCTTCCCGTTGTTGACCGTGGTCGTGGCCGCCGGCTTCTCGCCCTTGGACAGCGCGACCGCCAGCTCGGCGGACTTCTCGGCCTCACTGCGGATGTCCAGGTAGATGGTCATGTACTGCTCGCCGGTCAGGATCCGCTGCACGGCGGCCAGCTCGGCGTCCTGCCCGGTGATCGGCGGCACAGTGGTGTAGCCGGCCCGCTTCATCGCGGCGATCGCGCCACCGGCCATGCCGTCGTTGGCCGACAGCACGCCGACGATGTTGTCGCGGCCGAGCGCGGTGATGGCCTGCTCCATCTGCTGCTGCGCCTTGTCGGGGCTCCAGTCCGGAGTGTCGAACTCGCGCCCGATCTGGACCTTGCCGTCGAGGACGTTGTGCGCGCCGGTCTTGTAGTCCGCGGAGCTGGGGTCCGTCGGCGCACCGTTGATCATCACGATCTTGCCCTTGTCGGTCGTCCCCTTGGCGTTGAGGGCGTCCAGCAGCGCCTGCCCCTGCGCCTCACCGACCCGGACGTTGTTGAAGGACACGTAGTACTCGTACTCGATGCTGGAGATCAGCCGGTCGTACGCGATGACCGGGATCTTCTTCTGCTTGGCCTGGTTGACCAGCGACGCGGCGGCGGACGCGTCCACGGCGTCGAGCACCATCACGTCGACGCCCTGCGCGAGGGCCGCCTCGACCTGTTGCTGCTGCTTGCCGGCATCCTGGTCGGCGTTGTTGTAGAGCAGCTTGCAGGTCGCGCAGAGCGCCTTCACCTTGGCCTCGAACAGTGGCCGGTCGAACGCCTCGTAGCGCGTGGTCTTGGACTCGGGCAGGAACAGCGCGATCGTCGGCGCGTCCGCCGCCTCCTTGCCGGAGCCGGAGCCGGAGTCCGAGCCACTGCCGCACCCCGCGGCGGCCAGCAACGCGGTCGTCATCAGGACAACAGGGAACCACTTAGGTCTCATGACATACCTCTCGTCGGAGGTTCAGGCCAGCAGGATGCACCCTGCCCGCAGCATTTAGCAAGGTCTCTAACGAAATTCGTATTGGACCTTTACGAAGCCGTGTGAGAGCGTGATTCGGTGCCGACTCACCAGACAGCCAGCACGACGAGCGTGTTGCGGGTCATGAACGAGCGGGCGGTGTTCGGGGAGATCTTCCGGCTGGGCCCGGTGTCTCGGCCCGAGCTCGCCCAGGCCACCGGCCTGTCGAAGCCGACGATCTCGGTCGCCCTCACCAACCTCGGCCGCGCCGGACTCGTCCGGGAGGTCGGCCTGCGCGCGGGGCCCGCGGGCCGGTCCGCGCTGCTGTACGAGGTCCGCCCGGAGGCGGGCTGGGTGCTGGCCGTCGACATCGGGCGGGCCTTCGTCCGCGTCGTCCTGGCCAACCTGGCGGGCACGGTCGTCACGCGCGTCGACGACCCGTCCGGCGGCCGGAATCCGGCGGACCTGCTCGCGCAGTTGACCGGGCTGGCCGACCGCCTGACCGCGGAGGTCGGGATCGGCCGCGAGGACGTCACGCTCGCGGTCTTCGGCACGCCGGGCATCCACGACAAGGAGACCGGTGCGCTGCACCTGGCGCCGAACCTGCCCGGTTGGGACCTGCCCGGCGCGGTCGACCGGTTCTCGACGGTGTCCCCGTCGCCGTACCTCGTGGAGAACGACGTCGACCTCGCCGCGGTCGGCGAGGCGACCTACGGGCTCGGCCGCGGGGTCGCGCACTTCGCCTACGTGTCGATCGGCACCGGCACCGGCATGGGCATCGTGATCGACGGCAAGCTCTACCGCGGCGCGCGGGGCTGCGCCGGCGAGATCTCCTACCTCCCGATCGGCGAGGGCGATCCGTTGCAGGACGACCCGGCCGCCGCCCGCCGCGGGATGTTCGAGACGGTGGCCTCGGCTGACGGCATCGTCGCGGCGGCCCGGCGGCTGGGTTGGGCGCGCGCGACGAGCGCCAAGGAGGTCTTCGACGCCGCCCGGGCCGGCGAACCGGTCGCCCGGCGGGCGGTGGAGGTCGAGGTCAACCACGTCGCGCACGCCCTGGCCGCGGTCACCGCGGTGCTCGACCTGGAGCTCATCGTGCTCGGCGGCGGTGTCGGGGTGCAGGGCGGCGACCTGCTGATAGACCCCGTCCAGGACCGCCTGCGGCACCTCGTCGCCCTGCAACCGCCACGGATTCAGGCTTCCACGCTCGCCGCCGACGCCGTGCTCATGGGTGCGGTGGCCGTCGGCGTCACCGCCGCCCGCGACCTCGTGCTCGACCGGACCGTGGCGGCGACCGGCTGACCGGCGGTCAGGCGCTGTCCGGGGTGTCGGTCCCCGCGCTGCTCCCGGCCGTGTCCGGCGCGTTCGTGTGCGTGTCCGTGCTCTCCCCCGCGTCGGACGACTTGGCGCGGTGGAACGTCACGCTCATCACGGCCACGATCACCGCACCTACGACCAGGCCGACGACCGCGCTGGCCGCCGTGTTGACCAGCCAGCCGAACAGGCCGCCGAGCGCGCCCGTGGCGTCGTGCGCCGCCTCCTCCAGGTGGTGCACGAGCTCGTACGGCGCGTGCAGTCCCAGCTCGTCCGCACCGACCAGCAGGATGTGCCCGCCGACCCACAGCATCGCGGCGGTGCCCACCACCGTCAGCACGGCGAGGACCCGGGGCATCGCCTTGACCAGGCTGCGGCCGAACCGGGCGACGCCCTGGCCGGAGCGCTGGGCCAGCCGCAGGCCGACGTCGTCCATCTTCACGATCAGGCCGACCGCGCCGTAGACCAGCACGGTCATGGCCAGCGCGACGATCACGAGGATGGCCAGGCGCGACACGAACGACTCGTCCGCGACCTCGTTCAGGGAGATCACCATGATCTCCGCCGAGAGGATGAGGTCGGTCCGGATCGCCCCGGACACCAACGTCTTCTCGTCGGGTTGCTGTTGCTCGCCGGCGCCGTGGGCGTCGTGGTGGGCGACCTTGGCCCAGACCTTCTCCGCGCCCTCGTAGCAGAGGTAGGCGCCGCCGAGCATGAGCAGCGGGGTCAGCAGCCACGGCAGGAACTGGCTGAGCACGAGGATCACCGGCAGGATGATCAGGAACTTGTTGCGCAGCGAGCCCAGCGCGATGCGCTTCACGATCGGCAGCTCACGCTCCGCCGCCAGGCCGCGGACGTACTGCGGGGTGACGGCCGCGTCGTCGATGACGACACCGGCGGCCTTCGAGCCGGCCTTCGCGGCAGCCAGCCCGACGTCGTCGAGCGACGCGGCCGCCGCGCGCGCCAGGACCGCCACATCATCCAGCAGTGCTGCCAGTCCGGCGCTCACCCAGGCTCCTTCACCATCGACGTGTGCGGGTATGCCCGCTCATTCTCCTGGGCGTCCGCAATACGCGCGACTCCGGAAGGTCGGCAGTGGTGCTGGCACCACTGCCGAGACGCATTCGTGCACCATCGAGGCCGCTCTCCGAAATCCCTAGCGTCGATCTCGTCGATGTGAAGGGAGTGGGGGGCGTGTTCAAGACGGTGGTGCGGCACCCGGTGCGGGTGCTCCTGATCTGGCTGGTCGCGGTGATCGCGCTCGGCGGCCTGAGCTTCGCCGTGCTGGGCCCGGACGGGCCGGCGGCGGTCGAAGGCAGCAACGAGGCGGAGTTCCTGCCGGACAACTACGAGTCGGCCCAGGCGGCGCGCCTGGCCGAGCGGGCGTTCCCGGAGGCGGACGCCGCCGGGGCGACCGCCATGCTCGTCCTGTCGCGCACAGACGGCCGGCCGCTGAGCCGGGCCGACCAGGACAAGGCCGGGGAGGTCGCGGCGGGCCTGGCGGCCGCGGGCATCCCGGGCGTCGACGCGGTGACGCCGGGGGCCGTGTCGCCGAACGGCCAGGTGCGGCTCGCGCAGGTGTCCTTCGTCGAGAACGCCGGGCATGAGCAGACACTGCGGGCCGTCGGGCTGCTGCGCGACCGGACCGGGGACCTGGTTCGCGGCTCACCCCTGCGCGCCGGACTGACGGGTGAGGCCGCGGCGGTCAAGGACACGGAGATCCTCGACATCCTGGTGAGTGCCGGGATGCTCGTGATGATCGTCGTGCTGCTCGTGGTGGTCTTCCGGAGCCCGTGGATCCCACTGCTGACCGTCTTCATCATCGCGATCGTCGGGCAGGGCGTCGTGGCGCTGCTGGCCCTCGGCGCCAAGGTGATGGGCGTCCAGCTGGACGGCTCGGTCACCGGGTTGCTCCCCGTGGTGCTGTTCGGTGTGGGCACCGACTACGTGGTCTTCCTGCTGTTCCGCTACCGGGAGAGACTGCGCCTCGGTGAGGACCGCAAGGCGGCGATGGTGTCCGCCCTCGGGCGGGTGGGCGAGGCCATCGCGGTATCGGCGGTCGCGGTCGCGGTGTCGTTCGGCGCGCTGCTGCTGTCCGGGTTCGGCTCCTTCCAGGTCCTCGGGCCCGCGCTGGCGATCGCCGTACTCGTGATGGTGTTCGCTGGTCTGACCCTCGTCCCGGCGGTTTTCTCGTTGCTCGGGCAGCGCGCGTTCTGGCCGTCGAAGGCGTGGCGCAGGCAGCCGAAGGCCGGAGTGGCCGCCCGGACCGGCAGGTTGGTGGCCCGCCGGCCGGCCCTCGTGGCGCTCGCCGCGATCGGCATCCTCGGTGCGCTGAGCGTGGGTGCGATCGGCTACAAGGCCAACTTCGACATCGGATCCATGCCCGCCGGGACCGAGTCGGCACGGGCGCTCACGCAGTTGGAGTCCGGTTTCCCGGCCGGGACGCTGAGCCCCACGTCGGTCTACCTGACCGGTCCGGGCCTGGACGAGCGGTCGGTGACCGCGTACGGCCAGCGGCTGACCGACGTGCCGATCGTGGGTGGGCTCGGCGGTGTCGAGGTCAACGGCGACGTCGCCCGGGTGGACCTGCTGCTCTCCGCCGACCCGCTCAGCAAGCGGGCGCTCGACGAGGTGGTCCGTGACCTGCGGCCGGCCGCCCACGCCGCCGCGCCGCCCGGCGTGAGCGCGTTCGTCGGCGGGGAGACGTCGACCTTCGCGGACGTACGGGACGTGGTCGGCGCCGACATGAAGGTGATCTTCCCGGCCGCGGGCGCGCTGATCGCGCTGGTGCTGCTGTTCATGCTGCGCGGCCTGTTCGCGCCCATCTATCTGCTCGGCGCGGTCGTCGGGGGCTTCTTCGCGACGCTGGGCGCGGCGGTGCTGTTCTTCCAGGGTGTCGCCGGCCGGCCCGGTCTGGACTTCACCCTCCCGCTGATCGTCTACATGTTCGTCGCGTCGATCGGCACGGACTACAACATCCTGATGATCGCCCGGATCCGTGAGGAGATGCGCGCGGGCCACCCCGCACGGCAGGCGGTGGCACTCGCCCTGCGCCACGCGGGTCCGCCGGTGGCCGCCGCCGGAGTGATCCTGGCCGCGTCGTTCGGCGCGCTGGTGGTCTCGCCGTCGCTCGCGCAGGTCGGCTTCGCGGTGGCCGTCGGGATTCTGGTGTCCACCTTTGTCCTGTCCTGGCTGCTGGTGCCGGCGTTGACGGCCCTGCTCGGCCGGGGTGCGTTCTGGCCGACCCGGGTGCGTCGCCGCGACCGCGCGGTCGAACGCGAACTGGTCGACGTCCACTGATCAGGGACAATGACCGTGATGAGGAGAATCGGGCGGGAGCTGCGGCATCTGCTGCGCAGCGTCGGGATGGGTCTGGCGGCCATGGGGCTGCTGCTGTTCACCCTGCTCTCGCTCGCGCTGAGCCTGGTCGCGATCGGCCTGCCGATGCTGGTCGGCGCGGTCGAGCAGACCCGTCGACTGGCCGGGGCGCAGCGGCGACGCTGCGCCCCGCCGGTCGAGTCCGCGTACGTGCCACAGCCCACGGGGCTGCGCGCCCGGGCCTGGGCCCTGCTGACCGATGTCGCCACCTGGCGCGACCTGGCCTGGCTGGCCGTGCAGTCGGCGCTCGGCCTACTCGCCCTGGTCATGCTCGGTCTGTGGTTCAGCGCGGCCCAGGGGATCCTCACGCCGCTGCTGCGCTGGCTGCTGCCCGAGCGCGTCACGCTGGAGTACCAGGCGATCGACGTCACCGACCAGCGCACGGCCTGGCTGATCGTGCCGATCGGCGTGCTCGTCGGGTTCGCCGCCTTCTGGGCACCACGAGTGTTCATCGCCGGCGAGGCCCTGGTGGCTCGCCGGCTGCTCGCCCCGACTGCGGCGACCCGCCGCGTGCTGCCGGTGACCGACGACTACCGCGAGGGCAAGCTGTTCACCACGGAGAACGGCCGGCGGG
>NZ_JBFAIU010000072.1:0-747 GCF_040654855.1 Asanoa sp. NPDC050611 | reverse complement strand
CGTTTGTACATCGCGGGCGCGCCCGTGGTGGCTCGCGGGCTGCTCGCCCCGACTGGGGCGGCCCGCCTGTCGGCACGGGTCGAGCAGCTGGCCGAGACCCGGGCCGCGGCCGTCGACGCGTCCGCGGCGGAGCTCCGTCGCATCGAACGCGACCTGCACGACGGTGCGCAGGCCCGGCTCGTCGCGTTGAACATGAACCTGGGCATGGCGGAGGCGATGTTCGACTCCGACCCGGACACCGCCCGTTCGATGCTCGCCGACGCCCGCGCCGGCGCCCGCACCGCGATGAGCGAGCTGCGGGACCTCGTACGCGGCATCCACCCGCCACTGCTCGCCGACCGTGGGCTGCCCGGTGCGATCCAGGCGCTGGCCCTGGCCAGCTCCATCCCCGTCGACCTGGACCTGCGGCTCGACCGCCGCCTGCCGGCGCCGATGGAGTCCGCGGCGTACTTCGTGCTGGCCGAGGCGCTGGCCAACGCCATCAAGCACGCCGACGCGGACCGGATCACGCTGTCGGTCACGGACCTCGGCTCCCGGCTCTCGCTGCGGCTGAGCGACGACGGCCGCGGCGGGGCGGACCCGGCCCGCGGCACCGGCCTGCGCGGGATCGAGCGCCGGCTGGCCGCCTTCGACGGCACGCTGCGGCTGACCAGCCCGCCCGGCGGCCCGACGGTCGTGGAGATGGAGCTGCCGTGCGCGTCGTGATCGCCGAAGACCTCGTGCTGTTGCGCGACGGGCTGGTGTGGC
>NZ_JBFAIU010000071.1:0-27449 GCF_040654855.1 Asanoa sp. NPDC050611 | reverse complement strand
GCATCGCTCTGCACGCGAGGGTGATGCGTATATGGATGCAGAGCAAACCGGCTCTAGAGGGACGGCGGCAGGGCGTCGCAGGCCGCCGCCCGGATGCCCGCCGGCGCTCCGGCGCGCACCTCGATGCTGCACACGTCGGTGCCGGCGGTGATCAGGCGCAGCGTGTTGTCGGTTATCTCGCTGACGGCCTGGAGCGGCCCGTTGCTGGTGTCGAGGACGGTCCACTGCCAGGTGCCGGCGCACAACGGCCCGACGGTCACCCGGCGCTGGTAGGACGAGGGCAGCAGCCCGCGCCGCTTCAGCAGCGTGACGATCTGGGCGGCGGACGGCCGGCCCCCGCAGGCCACCGCCGGGCTGTCCGGGAAGCCTTCGGACGCGGTGGGGCTCGGCGGCGGGAGTGGCGGCGGTGCGGGCGGCAGCGAGCTCGGTGTCGGACTGGCGGTCACCGACGGGCTGGGTACCTTCGAACCAGGCGGGTTCAGCTCGGGCGGGACGCCGCAGCCGGCCGCGCCCAGGGCGACTGTCGCGGACGCGGCGAGCAGCAGAAGGTGGGTGGGGCGGCGCACGGGACCTCGGGGTGGGGCATCGACAGGGGTGCGGGCCGGAACATCGTATGCCCGGTCAGGTGGTGACCGGATGGCCGGCCTGGTCCAGGGTCGCCACGGCTTCCGCGAGCCGGACGCTGGGCACCAGGATGTAGTCGGTGTCGTAGGTGGAGAACGCCATGATCGCGACGCGGGCGGCGGCCAGCGGGGCGACCATCGACGCCAGGACGCCGGTCAGGGCGAAGTCCAGCGGGCCGGCGACCCGCAGGCACCGCCAGGGCGCCTCGGCGCTGGCGCCGTCGGGCACCAGGTCGGCGCGGCAGATCACCGACACCTCGTCGGCGGTCCAGGTCACGGAGACCACGCCGGGACGGCCGCCGTTGCCGCCGTCGACCAGTCCCGGCGGAAGGGCCGAACCGGCCGGAAGCCGGCAGACCGCGTAGTCGTCCGGCAAAAGATCAAGAGCGGGCATGACACGAAGGGTACGGCCAGCGGGCCGCCCGAAAGAACTTTTTCCCGGTTGGTAGTGGGCGAGCTATCTCGTTCGTCGTATGGGGTGGAAGCTGACGCGAAGCGGAAGGAAACCCGAGATGAAGTACCTGTTTCTGATCTGCACCGAGGCGCCGGGCAACGAGCCGGGCGCGGAGTCCGTCGATGCGGCCGGCGGTCCCATGCCGGTCGAGGACTGGGTCACCGAGATGGACGGCAGCGGTGCCCGGCTGACCGGCAACCGGGTGCGCCCCGGCACGGACGCCACCACGGTGCGGGTGCGCAACGGCGAGGTCGTGGTGCTCGACGGCCCGTACGCGGAGACCAAGGAGCAGATCGCCGGCTTCGACATCATCGAGGCGGCGAACCTGGACGAGGCCATCGAGATCGCGGCGAAGCACCCGATGGCCTGGGCCGGGATGGTCGACGTGCGGCCCTTCTGGGACTGATGAGCGACATCGACGACCGGGTCGCCGCCGTCTACCGCGCGGAATGGGGCCGCGTGGTGGCGGCGGTGATCCGGCTGACCGGCGACTGGGACCTCGCGGAGGAGTGCGCCCAGGACGCGTTCGCGAAGGCGCTGGAGCGCTGGCGGCACGAGGGTGTGCCGGACCGCCCCGGTGGCTGGCTCGTGGTGACCGCACGGAACCGCGCGCTGGACCGGGTGCGCCGGGCCGCCGTCGAGGCCGAGAAGCTGCGGGAGGTGGTGCGGATGGCACAACCCGAGTCGCTGGCGCCGCAGGGCATCCCGGACGACCGCCTCGAGCTGATCTTCACCTGCTGCCACCCGGCGCTGGACCAGGAGGCCCAGGTCGCGCTCACGCTGCGCACGCTGGCCGGACTGACCACCGCGGAGATCGCCCGGGCGTTCCTGCTGCCGGAGAAGACCATGGCGCAACGGCTGTTCCGCGCCAAGGGCAAGATCCGCAATGCCGGCATCCCGTTCCGGGTGCCGCCCGACCACCTGCTGCCGGACCGGCTGGCCGCCGTGCTCGCGGTGGTCTATCTGCTGTTCAACGAGGGGTACGCCGCATCGGCGGGCGCCGACCTGGTGCGCGTCGACCTGACCGGGGAGGCGATCCGGCTGGCCGAGGTGCTGGTCGCGCTGATGCCCGACGAGCCCGAGGCCGCCGGCCTGCTGGCGCTGATGGTGCTGCACGACGCCCGGCGGTCGGGCCGGCTGGACGCCGGCGGCGAGCTGGTGGCGCTGGCTGACCAGGACCGCTCGCGCTGGGACGTCCGGCGGATCGCGTCGGCCGACGCCCTGCTGCGGCGGGCGCTGCGCCGGGGCCGGCCGGGCCCGTACCAGATCCAGGCGGCGATCGCCGCGGTCCACGCGACCGCCCCGACGGCGGCCGACACGGACTGGACCGAGATCGCGGGGCTGTACGCCGAGCTCTTGAAGCTGGCGCCCTCACCGGTGGTCGAGCTGAACCGCGCGGTGGCGGTGGCGATGGCCGACGGACCGTTGGCTGGCCTGGTGCTGGTCGACCGCCTGGCGGCGACGGGTGCGCTGGCCGGCTATCACCTGCTCCCGGCGACCCGGGCGGATCTGCTGCGCCGACTGGACCGGCGGGCGGAAGCGGTCCGCGCCTACGACGAAGCGCTGGCGCAGGTCACGTCGGAGCCGGAGCGCCGCTATCTTCTGCGCCGCCGGGCCGAGGTCGCGTAGGACGCCCGTCAGACCGGCGCGAAGAAGGTCAGGGAGCCGACGACCTTGCCGTCGAGCGTGAGCGGCGTGGCGATCGCGTCGACCGTGGCGTCGACGTTGTCGTGGTTGACGCGGAGCAGGCCGCGCGCCTGGCGCCCGGACGTCACCGCGAGCAGCGGCGGGATCTTGTCGACCTCGGTCTCGGTGAGCTCGCTGCGGGCGGCGGTGAAGTCGACCAGGCGGAGGCCGGCGTCGAGCAGCGGGCGACCGACGGCGGCTTGCGGGTCGGCGAGGCCGAGCAGCTCGCAGCAGGCGACCGACGCGGCGACGATGGTCATCTCGGCGTCGATGACCAGGCAGGGCTCGTCAGCCGCGAACACTGTCTCGGCCCAGCGGTCGAAGCTGGTCGACCACGGGGTCGGCGTCCAGGCGGCACCGGCGGGTGGGCCGGTGGTCGGCTCCACGCCATCGGATTCGCCAGGTGCCAAAACCTCGATCTCGAGTTCGACGTGCGCCACCGCGCCTCCTGTGCATCGCCGGCAGTTGCCCCACCGTCACGCTAACCGGTGATTCGCGTGCCGACGACCCTCCGGTCGGCCAGTGCTGCGGGAGGTAGTGGCAGCGCGGTCAACGGCGGGTGGCGAGTTTGGTCGAGGCGGTGCGGCCGTCTTCGTACCACCGGTAGCCACCGCCGCTGTTGGCCATGTTGAGCCACGTGCTGGGCTGGCTCGCGACAGCGGACAGCTTCTCGGCGGTCGCCGGGCTGATCCGGTCGCCCCCGGCCACGAGCAGGCGATCAAGCTCGCGGTGGGTCGCGACCAGACAGTCCTTGGGTAGCCCGTAGACGCTGATGACGCCAGAACCGACGAATGTCAACACGGGGGTCACCGGAATCGAGTGCCCGGTGGCGGCGCTGAGCGCCTTCGCGGCGCGCTTCGCGTCGCGTCGCGCCTCGGTGATGTAGGGCGGGCGCTTGCCGCTGATCTGCACGACGTCACCGGCGACCATCACGCGGGAGCGCCCGTGGTCGGCGATCGTGACGGCGAACAGGCCGCTCGGCCCGATCACCAGGAACCCGGCCTGGTCGTCGGCGCCCGTGAACAGGGCGTCGAACGAGTCGGTGCGGGGCCACTCCACCACGTGCCACGCGGGCCCGAGGTGCTCGATGCGGTTGAGGGCGCGGGCACCCGCCGCTTCGATGCGGCGTGCGTCGCGCTCGGCGCGCCGGCGGCGGGCCCAGTCCAGCGGGCGTGGACGCGCGGCTTCGATCAGATCGGGATGGGGGGTTTCTGCGCTCGGCAGAGCTCGTCGGGGGGTGAGGGGGACGGCTCGACGCGCAGGAAATACGGTCATCGCTGCCTCCGGCAAGGGCGAGCTTTGGCTGTCTAGCTACCGTACGTGGCTATACCGGTACTCAGGCAAGATGCGCCGGGGGAATGAGTGGGGATGAATGCCGCATTCACCCTACGGCTCTTTTCCCGGATGGTGACAACCACGGCCTAGGCTCGGGCCTTGTGACGCACTATGTCGGAAGCGAAGTCGGCCGATTGGGCACCGTGCTCCTGCATCGGCCAGGTCGGGAGCTAGCCCGGCTGACCCCGCGAAACAACGATTCGCTGCTCTTCGACGGCATCCCGTGGGTCGGTCGCGCCCAAGAGGAACACGATACCTTCGCGGCGGCCCTCCGCGCACGAGGCGTCGAAGTCCTCTATCTGTCGCAACTGCTCGCCGAGACGCTGTCCGTGCCCGAGGCACGAGCGGAGATCACCGCGAGCGTCGTCGACGATCCCCGGCTCGGCGACACCCTCCGCCGCCGGGTCGCCGACCATCTCACCTACCTGGATCCCTCGGCGCTGGCCGGGGTGCTGATCGGTGGGTTGGCGCACGACGAGCTGCGTACCAGCGCCGACCGCCCGGGCGGCCTGGTCTACGCGCTGATGCCCAGCAACCAGTTCGTCATCGACCCGCTGCCGAACCTGCTCTTCACCCGGGACTCGTCGGTCTGGGTACGCGACCGGGCCGCCGTGACGAGCCTGGCCATGCCCGCCCGGCGCCGGGAGACGACGCTGACCAACGCGATCTACCGCTTCCACCCGCGGTTCGTCGGCACGCGGTTCGTCTACGACCCGGCGCTGGAGCCGGTCGAGGGCGGCGACGTGCTGCTGCTGGCCGAGGGCGTGATCGCGATCGGGGTGGGCGAGCGGACCACGCCGGCGGGGGCGGAGCGGCTGGCCCGGCGGGTGTTCAGCGCGCAGCTCGCGCACACGATCCTGGTCGTGCCGATCACGCAGGAGCGGGCGACCATGCACCTGGACACGATCGTGACGATGGTCGACGCGGACGCCGTCATCATGTATCCGAAATATGCGGACACGCTCCAGGCGTACACGGTGATCGCCGGCGCCGACGGAGAGCCGCAGGTCGACGGGCCGGCGCCGTTCCTGCGCGCGGCGGCCGACGCGATGGACATCGGCACGCTGCGCGTCATCGACACCGGCCTCGACCCGGTCACCGCGGAACGCGAGCAGTGGGACGACGGCAACAACACGCTGGCCATCGCGCCGCGGCTGTGCGTCGCCTACGAACGCAACGTGGAGACCAACGCGCAGCTCGAGCGGGCCGGCATCGAGGTGATCCGGATCCCCGGCTCCGAGCTGGGCTCGGGCCGGGGCGGCCCACGCTGTATGTCCTGCCCGATGCTCCGGGACGGGATCAGCGCAGGGTGAGCTGGCGGCCGACCAGGCCCTGGCGGGACCGGCGGGCGGCGGCGTCGAGCGGGGAGGTGTCGCCGAGCGCGTCCTGGTAGCGCTTGGCGAAGGCCGCCAGCGCCGCCTCCCACTCGGCCGCCTCCGGGTCGCGCGGGATGTCCCAGACCGGGACCAGGCGCCCGTGCGCCCGGAACATGCCGGCGAACTTGGTGCCCTCGCCGAGCAGCAGGTCGCCGGCGGCCGACAGGCGGGCCAGGGCGGCCAGCGCGGCGTCCTCGTCGTCCGGCAGCACCCAGCGGATGTGGCCGCGGTCCGGGACCCGGCACCAGTAGGCGGCCTTGGCCGCGGCCAGCCGCACGGTCGGATAGATGGACGCGTTCGCCCGTTCGAGGGACGCCTTGACGTTGGCGTCGTCCCCGGCGTCGTCGTCGAGCCAGAACTCGAAGCCGTCGTGCAGGGTGACGTCCAGCGGGCCGTCGACGATCAGGTCCTGCAGCCGCGGGCCGACGCCGGCGTGTGCCGGCACGGAGACCGGGCTGCCCGGGTTGGTCTGCAGTGCCCGCACGAGCGCCACGGCGAGGTCGCGGGAGACGTCGCCGGACTGCACGTGCCGCTGCAGGCCCAGGAAGACCCGGCCGTCCGGCTTGGTCATCGCCGGCCAGGCCATGGGCAGCACGGTGGCGAGCGTGACCGGGCGGTCGCCGAACTCCTTGACCAGCTCCGGCCCGAGGGTCAGCGGCGCGGAGGCGGCCGGGACCAGCTCGCGCAGGGCGATCCACTCGACCTCGTCGGCGAGGCCCTCGAAGGGGCGCGCCGAGAACATGTCGGGGGTCTTCTCCCGCTTGGGGGTGCCGTCGTTCTTGATCCGGCGCTTCTTACTCATGGGGAGACAGCCTATTGCCACCCTTGCGTAGCGGGGCGGTCGCGGGGTGGCGTTTCACGCCAGGGAGTGCGAGTGCTCCGCGAGCTCGGCCCAGACGCTCTGGCCGCGGCGGTCGTGCTCGACGCCCCAGCGGTCCGCCAGGGCACCGACGATCTGGAGTCCTCGCCCGTCGAGGGCCTGCGGGCCGGCCTGGCGGGGGTTGGGGTGGAGCCGCCCGCCGCCGTCGGTCACCCGCACCTGGACCACCCCGTCCGGCGTGACGCCCCAGTCGACCCGGATCACGTCGCCGGGCAGCGGCCGGGCGTGCCGGACCGCGTTGACCACCAGCTCACCGGCCACCGCGACCACGTCGTCGAGCAGTTCCTCGGGCACCGTGCCGGCCAGCTCGGTGGTCAGCTGGTGGCGCGCGGCGCGCGCGCCGCGCGCATGGTGCGGCACCACCACGTACCAGGACCGCTCGGCCACCGCCGTCGCCACTCCCGCCTCCCAGTGCCGGTCCCGCGCGTCAGCCGCGCGGGAGTCGGACCTCCGCGACGGTGCCGCCACCGTCCCGTGGACGAAGCGACACCCATCCGTTCTGTCGCTCTATGACCCTTCGTACCAGGTATAGCCCTAATCCGGCGCCCGGGAACCGCCGCCGGTCGCCCGACTCGGCCTGCCAGAACCGGTCGAACGCGCGCTCCACATGCTCGGGACGTACCCCGATGCCTCGATCGGAAACGCGGAACACCACGGTGCGCTCGTCACTGTGCGCGGTCAGCTCGATCGCGGAACCGTCGCTGCTGTACTTGTCGGCGTTCGTGACCAGCTCGGTCAGGATCGTGGTGATCGTGCTCCGGTCGCCGACCGCCTTGGGCAGGTCGACCGGCAGCCGGACCAGCAGGCGGCGGCGCAGCGCGGTGGGCAGGTCGCGCTCGGCCACCCGCAGCGCCTCGACCAGGTCGAACGGCGTGGGCGGCGAGCCGGTGGTCGGACCGCTCTGGTCGGCCGCGGAGAGCAGCCGGTCGACCAGCCTGGCCAGCTCGCCGGCGCGCTGGCCGATCACGTCCGTGGCATGCCGCCGCTCGTATTCGGGCAGTTCGTCCCAGTGGCTGTTCAGGGTGTCCGCGTACCCCTTGATCACGGTGACCGGGGTGCGCAGCTCGTGGCTGGTCAGGGCGACGAACAGGTCCCGGTCGCCGTCGCGGCGGTGCTGGTCGCTGATGTCCCGGAAGGTGACCACGATCGAGTCGACGGTGCCGGTCAGCTCGCTCGCGGTGATCTTCAGCCAGCGCCCGTCGGCGAGCCGGTGGTCGAGCGTCTGGCCGAGCACCGGGATCGGGAACGGGAGCGTCGCGTTGAGCACCTCCTCGGCGCTGAGCCCGGTGACCTCCGCGGCCGCCGGGTTCCACAACCGCACCTTGCGGTCGTAGTCGATGATCGCGAGCCCGTCGGCGAGGGCGGCGACGACCGGGCCGTCGCCGTGCACGGGCAGGCCGGCCTGGTGGCCGTACATGTGGGCGAGGTTGGTGCCGACGAACTCGATCAGCGTGTGGTGCTCGATCGTGGGCAGGTCCTCGACCTCGCGGTAGAACGCCTGCAGGCTGCCGACCACCATGCCGCCGAGGATCACCCGGGTGACCAGCATGGTGTGCAGGCCGTGGCCGGTCGCCTGGTCCGGGAACTTCCCCTCGATCCGGTCGAGCGAGAGCACCTGGGTCCGCAGCCCGGTGAGCAGCCGGCTCGTGGTGGGCGACGTCTTGTCGACCGGGCGGCCCAGGGCCCACTCGGCGGCACCGGTGGCGGCGACGATCCGGCCGCCGGACGGGCCGTACTCGGCGAAGGTCATGCCGACGGCGCCCAGGGCCTGCTGCGCGAGCCGCAGCACGACGCCCAGGATCGGCAGGCCGGCCTCACCGGAGTTGATCCGCTCGATCACCTCGGAGTGGCCGGCGATGAAAGCGGCATAGTCCGGTCGCGCGGGCACGTCCCGAGTGTGCCCAACCCGGGTCGTTACGAAAAGGGTCCTTACCGACCGATGTGCTGGAGCACGAATGCCGGACGGTCCGTGATGATGCCGTCGACGCCCAGGTCGATGAGGAGATCGATCTCGTCAGGCTCGTTGGCGGTCCACACGTAGACCTTGTTGCCGGCGGCCTGCAGTGTGCGGACCAGCCGGGGTCTGGCCTTGACCAGGTGGATGCCGGGGCCGGCGATCCGGGCGCCGAACGGCAGGGTGCCGCGCAGCGTCGAGGGCAGCAGCTCCATCAGCAACGCGGTGGGCAGGCCGGGCGCCAGCTCGCGCATCCGGCGCACCGCGAGCGCCGAGAACGACATCACGGTGACCGCGACCCGCTCGCTGTCCCGCGGCTGGTCCAGGCCGTGCCGGCGGAGCAGTGCGGCCAGGGCGCGCTCGACGTCGCCGCCGTGGTGGGTCGGGTGCTTGGTCTCGATCAGCACCTGCAGCTCGCGGCCGGCGTCGCGGACCATCCCGAGCAGCCGGTCGAGGGTGAGCAGGCGGGCCCGGTCGGGGTCCTCGGGGATGTCGGTGCCGGTGCGGTTGGACCAGCTGCCGAACTCGAGCGCGTCCAGTTCGGCCAGCGTGCGCCGGCTGACCCGGCCCTTGCCGTTGCTGGTGCGGTCGAGCCGCCGGTCGTGGACGCAGACCAGGTGGCCGTCGCGGGTCAGCCGCACGTCACACTCGACGCCGTCGGCCCCCTCGTCGATCGCCTTCTGGTAGGCGGGCAGCGTGTGCTCCGGCAGCACCGCGGACGAGCCGCGGTGCGCGAAGATCAGCGGCGACTCGCCCACCGATCAGACCACGCGGGCCGGCTGGCCGTCTTCGCTGACCATCGGGCGGCCGGCCGACTGCCAGGCCTCCATGCCGCCCTGGAGGTTGCGGACGTTCTCCCAGCCCTGCTTGGCGAGGTAGTTGACGACCTGGGCCGAGCGGCCGCCCATCCGGCACACGACCACGACGTCGGCATCGGTCGGCACGTCGGCCAGCCGGGCCGGCACCTCCATCATGGGCACGTGGTGCGCGCCCGGCGCGTGCCCGGCCGTCCACTCGTCGTCCTCCCGGACGTCGAGCAGGTAGGCGTCATCCGGCACGTTCTCCGCGTCGACCCACGGAACCGGTTCTGGTCTCCACACGCATCCCAGACTAGATGGCGTTCACCCACTTGGGGTTGGCGGCCGCCCAGGCCGCCACGTCACCCTCCCGGATGGCCTTGAACAGGCCGTCCGCGTCCGGAGTGAGCACGTTGTACGAAGTCCCGTCGATCCGGGCACCGGTGGACGGCATGCGGATCCCGGTCACGTTCTCGGCCCTCATGTTGCGGAACGAGAAGACCAGATCGTTCAGTGGTACGCCGTTCGTGTCGACGGTCATCGTCCCGCCGATGGCCCGGATGGTCTGGTCGAGCCGCAGCGGATTGGCCAGCACCGCCGGGTCGGTGAGCTTCTGCGCGATGCCCTTGAGGATCTGCTGCTGATGTCGCTGGCGGTCGTAGTCGCCGCGGGGGAGCCCGTAGCGCTGCCGTGCGTAGTCGAGCGACTGCGCGCCGTCCATCGTGTAGCAGCCCACGGGGAAGACGTGACCCGTGTGAATGGAGGTGACCTGCCGGTCGACGCAGACGTTGACGCCGCCGAGCAGGTCGACCACGCGCTTGAAGCCCGTGAAGTCCACGATCGCGGCGCCGTCGAAGCGCACGCCGGTGAGGTTCGTGACGGTCGCGGAGAGCAGCTTGGCACCGTCTGCCCCGCCGTACTGGAAAGCTGCGTTGACCTTGTCCTGGCCGCCCTTGTAACCACTCGGCGGGTACGCCGGGATGGTGACCCGCAGGTCGCGCGGTATGGAGATCAGGTACGCGCGGTCGAGGCCGGCCGGTATGTTCACTATCACGATCGAATCGGCCCGATGTCCCATGGTGGGGTTGGCGTCCCGTTGGTCCGATCCGATCAGCAGATAGTTGAGCGGTCCGTGCAACTCGCCGTTGCCCGAGCGGGCGTCCGAGTCGAGCAGGTCGGCCTTCTTGAGGGCGTCGTCGAGGCGCTCCGTCAGCAGCTTGAGACCGCCGAGGCTGAGTCCGGCCAGGATGGCGAGCGCGATGCCCACGACGATGAAGATCTTGGCCCAGCGTGGCCGACCGGCCGGCGCACCACCTGGTGCGCGCGGCCGCCGCTCTCCTTTGCGTCCCGAGTTGATGGCTCCTCCCGACCCCCGCCTCGCCGTAGCGTCAGCTTAAGTCGGATATGTCGGGCCAGGGCCAGCCTTGTCGTTCGTCCGGATCGGGGCTGGTGTTACTTCTTCTTGTTGGCCGTCACCCACTCGGCCATCTTGTCCTCGGTCATGGCCTTGTACATCGCCAGCGCCTTGGTCTTGTCGGAGACCACGACCGACTCGCCGCCGATGGTCTGGCTGCCGCTGTATGGACTTGTCAGGAACTGCAGGTTCTCGCCACGCAGGTTGCGGAACTGCAGCGCCATGTCGACCAACGAGAAGTTCTCGTCGACAGTGACGGCATTGGTGACCGCCTTGAGGAAGCTGTTGAGCTTGCCGGGGTTGGTCAACGTGCCCGTGCTCGCGGCCTTGTCCATCAGGGCGCGGAGGAACTCCTGCTGGTGGCGCATGCGGGCGAAGTCGCCGTCGGGGAACTGCTTGCGCTGGCGGATCCAGTCGAGCGCCTCGTCGCCGTTCATGTGGTTGACGCCCTTCTGGAACGTCCGGTAGGGCTTGTGGATCGACTTGATGGTCCGCTCGACCTTGAGGTCGACACCGCCGAGCGCGTCGGTGACCTCCTTGAAGCCGGCGAAGTCGATCGCCATGACGTGGTCCATCCGGACGTCGGTGAAGCATTCGACGGTACGCACGGCCAGCGGCAACCCGCCGAACGCGAACGCCGCGTTGACCTTGTGGCGCTCGGAGTCGGAGCAGTCCGCATTGGCCGACTTCGGCACCGGCACATAGAGGTCACGGGGGATCGAGACCAGGTACGCCTTGTCCTGTGAGGCCGGTATGTGCATCACGATGATCGTGTCGGCCCGCCACTTGCCCGCCTTGTCGAGCGCGGCGTCCGGGTCCCGGGAGTCCGTGCCGACCATCAGGATGTTGAGGGCACCCGTGGCCGTCTTCGCCGGCCGGCCGCCGGTGATCTCCGAGAACGGGTCGGTGCGACCGATGTTGCCGTTGAGCGCGCGCACGTAGATCCACGTGCCACCGGCAGCCAGCAGGCCGAGCACCACCAGGCCGGCGACCGCGACGAGGGCGATCCGGCCCCACTTGGGCTGCGGACCCTTCCGGTACGGCGCACCCGGCCGCCGCGGCCCGCGCGGACCGCCAGGGCCGCCGGGGCCGCCCGGGCCGGTGCCGCCGATGCGTGGGCGGGTCTCGGCGCGGGCTCCCGGCACGTGCGCGCGGCCGCTGATGCGGGTGCCGGCCGGCGCGCCCGACACCGGGGCGCTCGACGTGTCACGGCCGGGCACCGAGGCGCGCCCGTAGGTGCCACCGGACGAGGACGTGGTCGCAGACATGTCACCCAGAGTACGAAGCAAACCTAGGTACGGCTCACAACCAACGCCGGCACGGCACGAAGTTGGTAGCTAAAAATTTCCGTGTTGACCTGCGGATATGGGCTCACGCAGCGCGGCGCTGAAAGTCCTCGATGGTGCGTCGGAGGCCGTCTTCGGGTGACACCGTCGGCGCGAACCCGAGCTTGGTGCGGGCCAGCGTCAGGTCGGGGCGGCGCATCTCCGGGTCGTCGGCGCCGCGGGTCGTGAAGGTCACCGTGGAGGAACTGCCGGTCAGTCGCACGATGGTCTCGGCCAGCTCGCGCATCGACATCTCGTGCTCGGTGCCGCAGTTGATCGGGCCGACCTCGGTGGAGTCGAGCAGCAGCAGAATGCCGCGCACGAGGTCGTCGACGTAGCAGATGGACCGGGTCTGCGCACCGTTGCCGTGCACGGTGATCGGCTCGCCGCGCAGCGCCTGCGAGATGAACGTCGGGATCGCCCGGCCGTCGTCGGGGCGCATCCGCGGGCCGTACGTGTTGAAGATCCGCACGATCGCGGCGTCGAGCCCGCGGTAGCGGTGGTAGGCCATCGTGGACGCCTCGGAGAAGCGCTTGGCCTCGTCGTAGACGCTGCGGATGCCGATCGGGTTGACGTTGCCCCAGTAGGTCTCGACCTGCGGGTGCACCAGCGGGTCGCCGTAGGCCTCGGAGGTGGACGCCATCAGGAACCGGGCGCCGTCGGTGACCGCCCGGTCGAGCAGGTGGAGCGTGGCGATCGAACCGACCCGGAGGATCTCGATCGGCAGCGTGGTGAAGTCCTTGGGGCTTGCCGGCGACGCCATGTGCAGGATCGCGTCGAAGCGGCCGGTGACCGCCGGGTGGTGGGTCGGCAGCCCGTCGGCGATGTCGGCCTCGACGAGCGTGAACAGCGGGTTGTCGACCACGTGGGCCACGTTTTCCTTGGAACCCGTGACGAAGTTGTCGACGGCGACCACGGCGCAGCCACGGGCGATCAGCGCATCGACGAGGTGGGACGGGACGAAACCGGCACCCCCGGTGACGAGGATGCGATGACCGGCTCCGAAGCGCTGGGCTACCACCATGCGGCCAAGACTACCGAGCGCACAGGTCAGCGGCAGGCCCCGGGTGTGCCGCGGACCCCGACGGTGGTACGCCGGGGCCCGCGGGACCGACCCGCCGGAGGCTAGTGGGCGCCCGAGCCGGTCAGGGAACGGACCTCGAGCTCCGCGTACTTGGCGTCGTCGCGCTCCTTGGACAGGATCGTGCCGAGCCAGCCGCAGAAGAAGCCGAACGGGATCGAGATCAGACCCGGGTTGGACAGCGGGAACCACTGCCAGTCCGACTTCGAGAACATCGCGGTGGCGGAACCGGAGACGACCGGCGAGAAGAACACCAGCACCACGGCGGAGATCAGACCACCGTAGATCGCCCAGGTCGCACCGGACGTGTTGAACCGCTTCCAGAACAGGCTGTAGAGGATCGCCGGCAGGTTGCCGGACGCGGCGACCGCGAACGCCAGCGCGACCAGGAAGGCCACGTTGAGGTTCTGCGCGAAGATCGACAGCAGGATCGAGATCGCGCCGATCACCAGGGCGGAGACCCGGGCGACGTTGACCTCCTGGCGCTCCGACGCCTGGCCGTCCTTGACCACGTTGGCGTAGAAGTCGTGCGCGAGGCTCGACGACGACGCGAGTGTGAGGCCGGCGACGACCGCGAGGATCGTCGCGAACGCGACCGCGGCGATGATCGCCAACAGCGTGGCGCCGCCGGTGTCGCCACCGAGGAACCGACGTCCGAGCTCCTGGGCCAGCTGGGGCGCCGCCGTGTTGCCGGCCTTGTCCTGTTCGGTGATCGCCTTGCTGCCGACCAGCGCCGCGGCACCGAAGCCGAGGGCCAGCGTGAACAGGTAGAACACGCCGATGATGCCGATCGCCCAGAGCACGCTCTTACGGGCCGCCCGCGCGGTCGGCACCGTGTAGAAGCGGATCAGGATGTGCGGCAGGCCGGCGGTGCCGAGCACCAGCGCGATGCCGAGCGACAGCAGGTCCATCTTGTTGTAGAAGGTCTGCGTCGCGTTGCCGGCCACCTCGACGCCGTAGCGCAGCCCGGGTTCGAGGAACGCCTCGCCCTTGCCGGACGACTGCGCCGCGTCACCGAGCAGTGACGAGAGGTTGAACTTGAAGACCGACAGCACCAGGATCGTCATGACCAGGGCGCCGGTCATCAGCAGGAACGCCTTGACGATCTGGACGTACGTCGTGCCCTTCATGCCGCCGACCGTGACGTAGATGATCATCAGCGCGCCGACCAGCACGATCGTGGCGATCTTGGCGGCCGAGGCGTCCATGCCCATGAACGTCGTGCCGGGCTTGATGCCGAGCAGCAGCGCGACCAGGGCACCGGCGCCGACCATCTGGGCCAGCAGGTAGAAGATCGACACGGTGATCGTGGAGACCGCCGCCGCGGTGCGGACCGGCTTCTGCCGCATCCGGAACGCGAGCACGTCCGCCATCGTGTAGCGGCCGGAGTTCCGCAGCAGCTCGGCGACCAGCAGCAGTGCGACCAGCCACGCCACCAGGAAGCCGATCGAGTAGAGGAACCCGTCGTAGCCGTTGAGCGCGATGATGCCGGCGATGCCGAGGAACGACGCCGCCGACATGTAGTCGCCGCCGATCGCCATGCCGTTCTGGAAGCCCGAGAACGAGCGGCCGCCGGCGTAGAAGTCGGTCGCGGTCTTGGTCTGCCGGCTCGCCCAGACGGTGATCGCCAGCGTGATGGCCACGAAGACCAGGAACAGGATGATCGTGAGGGTACGGGCGGTGCTCCCGCCCGTGGTCGCCTCAGCCGCGAGGACTCTCATCCCGCGACACCTCCCCCAACTCCTCGTTGATCTGGTCGGCGAGCGGGTCGACCTTGCGGTTGGCGTACCGCGCGTAGAGCCACGCGATCAGGAAGGTCGAGACGAACTGGAGCAGGCCGAAGATCAGCGCCACGTTGATGTGGCTACCGCCGATCCGGATGCTCATGAAGTCGCGCGCGTACGCCGAAAGGATTACGTACAGCGCGTACCAGACGAAGAACGCCACGGTCATCGGGAACACGAAACCGCGGAACGACTTGCGTAGGTTGCCGAACTCCGGGGAACGCTGCATGGCCAGATACCGGTCCTCCGGGGTTTCTTCCGTGGGAGCGGTGTCTCTCGCCTCCGTACTCATGTGTCACCACCTTCGCAGGGGCGTCGGGACAGGGCTGAATGCCGCACGGTAGGAACGGTGCGGCCGGCCCCGGAACCCCCTGCGGGACGGGCGCAGCCACCTGCGCCGAACGGACAGGTGGCTGCGCCGAGTGACCCCGGTCACGCCGTTGAACGGCGCCTATGCGTGCCCCGCTAGCAGGCTGTCGTGCCGTTGCAGAGCCGGTCGGCGGCGGTGCGGGCCACCTCCCGCATGGGTTCGACACCCTCCGGGAGCTTCTGCCAGATCTGCGTGAGCAGTGGGCCCTGCCGGACGAAGACGTACAGGTCGGCCGGTCGGCCCTCGTACGAGGTGCGGATCAGCACCGAGTCGTCGCCCGCGAAACCCTCGTCGACGACGGTGTACGTCAGGAGTCCGCACTCGCGCCCGTCGACCTGACCCGCCAGGCCGTCGATGAACCGTTGCGCCGCGGCCGCCGACCTCATCCGCTCGACGACCTGGATCACGTACTCCTCGCGCTCCCGCAGGAACATCGCACCCCGTCGGGCCGTACCGTCCGGCTCGGTCCCGGTGGGCGGCGGGTCGCAGTAGATCGTGGTGGCGGCGAGGCTCCAGTCGCCGTCCACGTCGGCGCCCGCGTAGCGGTAGTCGTCGGGCAGGTCGCTCGCGCGCAGCATGGCCGCGCTCGGCACGCCGGTCGGCTCGACCGGCTTCGCGGTCGTCGGCCCGCCGCCCGGTGTGGTCGGTGGTGGGGCGGTCGGCGATGTCGTCGGCGGTGACGTCGGCGGCGTCGAACGGTCGGGCGTCGTCGGGCCGGTGGTCAGCACCGGCGGCCGCGGGGTCCCGTCGAAGGCGCCGGCCGCGAAGGCGACCGACGGCCCGCCGACCGCGACGACGGCCAGCACGCAGCCGGTCGCCAGCCGCCCGCGCCGGCGGTGGCGAAACGCCTGCCGGGCGGCGCCGGCACCGGCCGGGACGGCCAGCGGCGGGCCGGCCCGGAAGCGGTCGAACATCTCGTCGAGCTGCTGCTCATCCACGGTGGCCCTCCTCGTCGGTCAGGAGGGCGGCCAACGCGGCGCGGCCGCGGTGCAGCCACGCCTTGACCGTTCCCTCGGGTACGCCTTCCTGCGCCGCGATCTGGGCGACCGAGAGGTCGGCGATGTGGAACAGCACGATCGCCCGGCGCTGCTTCTCCGGCAGCGTCTTGAGCGCCCGAGCCAGCGCGACCCGGTCCGGGCTCGGCGGGTCGACCGCCTCCTCACGGTGGTAGCGGGCATGCGCCCGGGCCGCGCGGGTGCGTCGCCACCGGTTCGTGGCGACGTTCAGCGCCACCCGGCGGACCCAGGCGGCGGGCTCGTCGTAGGTGCCCAGCCGGTCCCAGCGGGCCCAGGCGCGGCTGAACGCCTCCTGGACCGCGTCCTGCGCGGCCGACACGTCCGCCGTGTACGCGTACAGCTGGAGCATGAGTCGGTTGAAGTTCGCGGCGTAGAACGAGTCGAACGTGTCCGTGTCACCGTCTGGTTTGGACACGCGTAACGTTTCCATCGGCTGCCTCCCCGTTTCTGGAGAGGACACAGCTGACCACCGGCGCCGGTTGCGTCAACCGGCGAGATATCGACCGCGGTAGTGGATCAACGGCGGCACCTCGCCGATGATCTCCACCTGCTCGATGGTGGCCTCGACCAGCAGGCCCCAGCCGAACTCGCGGGCGCCGTCGAGGCGGCAGCCGGCCCAGGCGCCGGCGTCGGCGGGCACCGGCCCGTACGCCGTCTGGGTCCAGTCGCCCGTCTGGAACAGCCCGCCGGGCGCCGGCATCAGGCCCGCGAACCGGTCGGCGAGCTGGCGGTGGTCGGGGCCCAGCGGCGCGACCGCGAACCGGCCCGCGTCGGACAGCGCCGTCCACAGGTCGGACTCGTCGTCGAGGACGCCGAGCAGGCGGCCGGGGTCGCCGTCGACCACGAGCGTGGACGACACGGTGAACCCGGCCGGCCCCGGCGCGGTCCAGAGCGTCACGGGCGACGCCAGCCGGCCGCGGAACCGCCGGATCGGTGAGCGGGCCCCCTCCGGCGTGGCGAACGGGTCGCTGGCGTGGATGTGCGCGCCGGGCTCGATCGGGTTCACCCGTCCATCCTCGTCTAGCGCCGTGGGGTGATGGTCTGCAGCAGCTCGGGCATCCGCCGGTCGAGCAGGTCACCGACGATCACGCTGCCCAGCCAGGCGGCGCCGAGGCCGTAGGCCAGGCCGACCGGCAGGGCCAGCCAGAGCCAGACGTCGCCGGCGAACAGCGCGCCGATCAGCAGCGGCACGGCGACGACGACCGTGACCAGCATCGCGAGCAGGCTCAGCAGGCCGCGCGCCAGGCCGGCGCCGGTGTTGAGCGCGAACGGGTTGGAGGTCTCCGGCAGGGCGTAGGCACCGACCACCGACAGCATCGAGTTGGCCGCGAGCCCGCAGCCGAACGTGCCGGCCAGCGTGCCGAGCGCCATCGGGATCCAGCCCGGCTCGCCGACCAGCACGCCGATGATCACCGCGATCAGCACGACGAGCGGGAGCACGTAGACCGCGAACGCGGCGGCGCGGGCGGCGATCTGGAGGCGACCGGGCACCCCGGCGATGATGTCGGCGGCGTACGCGGTGCCGTCGAAGCCGAACTGGTTGGCCAGCGTCACCGCGGCGAGGGTGCCGACGAAGACCATCGAGAGGGTGAAGCTCAGTGGCGACGCCGTGACGTCCCGCGTCGGCTCATCACCCCAGATGGCCTCGCTGAAGTTCACCATGGCGGAGACGAACAGGGCGGCCACCGCGAACGTGATCAGGTTGGCCCGCCGGCGGGCGTCGCGCCACCAGTAGCGCACCTCCCGGGCGAGGACGGCGCCGAACCGGTCCCGCCGGGCCCAGCCGAGGATCCGCGGGAACAGCAGCTCGACCGGGTCGCCGGCGGTGGTCGCGCGGGCCGCCCGGCCGGTGCTGGCCGTGCCGACCATCGCGGACTCGAGCGTGCGCGACCACCACCAGAGCAGCAGGACGATCGTCACGGCCGAGATGGCGAGCTTCGCGGGTGCCGCCCACCAGTCGCCGTCCGCCACGTCGAAGCCGGCCGTGTACGGCGCGCCGAACGGCGTCCATCCGACGATCTCGGCCGCCGGCAGGAAGCGCCGCCAGTCGGCGTCGACGCTGGCGCGGTTGATGGCGATCTGCAGCGGACCGATCATGGCGGCGAACACGGCGAGCAGCACGGCGGCCAGGTCCCGGGTGCGCCGCGACCGCAGCATGGTGGCGAACGCGCTGGTCACCGCGCGGCTCACGGCCACGCAGAAGACCAGGCCGAGCAGCACGCCGACGGCCTCGACCAGCGCGGCGCCGAAGCCACCGAGCGCGCCCGCGGAGACCACCAGCCCGGCGGTCGCGATCAGCGTCGCCGCGGCGGGCACGCCGATCAGCGCCGCGGTCAGCAGGCCGGTGACGAGGGTGCGCCGGTTGACCGGCAGCAGCGCGAAGCGCGCCGGGTCGAGGGTCTCGTCGACACCGAAGAAGACCAGCGGCAACAGGGTCCAGGCCAGCGCGACCACACCGCCGCCGAGCGCGGCCGCGAGGTGGGCGGCGTCGGCGTTGTCGGCGGAACCCGTGACGGCGGCGAGGGCGAACCCGGCGAACGCGTAGAGCAGGCCGAACAGCACGCCGCCAGCGAAGAGCGCGACCCGCCGCGGCTGGCCGCGGAAACCGTTGCCGATGATCCGGAGCTTGAGCCGGACGAAGTGGCGGAGGCTGACCGCGCGGGTCGCGGTGCCGACGGCGGCGGTCAGAGCCACGCCAGCTCCTGCCCCGTCGCCGTGCGCCCGCCGACCACCTCGACGAACACCTCTTCGAGCGAGCGCTCGCCGGACACCTCGGCCAGCGTGCCGACCCGCTTGATGGCACCGTCGCTGAGGATCGCCACGTGCGTGCAGAGCCGCTCGACGACCGCCATCACGTGGCTGGAGAAGATCACCGTCCCGCCGCCGGCCACGTACCGCTGGAGGATGTCGCGGATCAGCGCCGCGGCGACCGGGTCGACGGCCTCGAACGGCTCGTCGAGCACGAGCAGCCGCGGCGCGTGCAGCAGCGCGCAGGCCAGCCCGATCTTCTTCTTCATGCCGGCCGAGTAGTCGACGACGAGCGTGCGGCCGGCGTCGCTGAGCGCGAGCACGTCGAGCAGCTCCCGGGCGCGCTGGTCGACGACCGCGGGGTCCATCCCGCGCAGCAGCCCGTGGTAGGCGAGCAGCTCGGCACCGCTGAGCCGGTCGAACAGCCGGACACCGTCGGGCAGCACACCGAACAGCCGCTTCGCCTGCACCGGGTCGGCCCAGACGTCGTGGCCGAGCACCCACGCGTTGCCGTGGTCGGGCCGCAGCAGGCCGACCGCCATGGACAGGGTCGTCGTCTTGCCGGCACCGTTGGGCCCGAGCAGCCCGTAGAAAGAGCCCGCCGGCACGTCGAGGTCCACACCGCCGACCGCGACCTTGCCGTCGAAGCTCTTCGCCAGTCCCCGCAACACGAGGGCGAACCGATCGTCCTTCACCGTCGTCACCCCCTGACCGTATCGGTCCGGTTCACCGTCGGGCAGGACCGGTGAGGACGCTTTCCGGCGCGTGCAGGCGGAGCATCACCGCGCCGACGTCGGCCGGGATGCGGCTGCGGCTGGCCAGCGACACCGCGACCATGACCGCGAACGCGAGCGGCACCGTCCACGCCGCGGGCTGGCTGACCACCGCGGCCGGCCAACCCGACAGCGGCGGCCCGAGCACGGTGAGCAGCACCGCGCCGCCGGCCGCGCCGCCGCCGGCGAGCACACCGGCCGCGGCGCCGCGCGCGGTCAGCCCGCGCCACCAGATGCCGAGCACCAGCAGCGGGCAGAAGCTCGACGCGGCGACCGCGAACGCCAGACCGACGACCTGCGAGACGTCGAGGGTCTCGATCGTCAGCGACAGCACGATCGGCGCGACCCCGGCGACCACCGTGGCCAGCCGGAAGTCGCGCACCGAGCCGCGCCCGATGACGTCGGTCGAGATCACGCCGGCGACGCTGGTCAGCAGCCCCGACGAGCTGGACAGGAAGGCGGCGAACGCGCCGGCCGCGACCAGGGCCGCGAGCAGTTGGCCGGTCAGGCCGCCGCCGAGGGCCGCGCCGGGCAGCAGCACGACGACCGCGTCCGTGCGGCCGGTCATCAGCAGCTGGGGTGTGTAGACGCGGCCGAGGACGCCGTACAACGTGGGTAGTAGATAGAACAGACCGACCAGCGCGAGCACGACGAGCGTCGTGCGCCGCGCGGCGTTGCCGTCGGGGTTCGTGTAGAAGCGCACGAGCACGTGCGGCAGGCCCATCGTGCCGAGGAACGTGGCGAGGATCAGCGAGTAGGTGGCGAACATGCCCTTCTCGTTGTCGCCGGGCAGCAGCCAGTCCGGGCCGCGGGTGTCGTCGACCGTCGAGACGTCGGGCACCGGGTCGCCGGCCGCGAACTCGAGCCGTTGGCCGGGCCGCGTCACCACCGTTGCGCCGTCCGGGAAGGTCAGGGTGGCCTCGTGCTCGATCACGACGCTGGTGGCCGCGTGGAACACCGGCCCGTCGGGTGCGGCCACCGCGGGCCGGCCGTCGGCCTGCCACTGCAGCAGCAGGAAGATCGCGGGGATCAGCAGCGCGGTGAGCTTCAGCCAGTACTGGAAGGCCTGCACGAAGGTGATCGCCCGCATTCCGCCGAGCGCGACGTTGATGGTGACGACCGCGCCGACGAGCAGGGCACCGAGGGCGTACGGCTGCCCCGTGACCGTGGTCAGCGTCAGCCCGGCACCCTGCAGCTGAGGCACGAGGTAGAGCCAGCCGATGAACACCACGAACGCCGTGGCCAGCCGGCGCAGGCGGCGCGAGCCGAGCCGGAGCTCGCAGAAGTCGGGCAGGGTGAACGCGCCCGAGCGGCGCAGGGGAGCGGCGACGAACAGCAGCAGGGCGAGGTAGCCGGCGGCGAAGCCGACCGGGTACCAGAGCACGTCGACGCCGTACTTGAGGATCAGGCCGGCCACGCCGAGGAACGACGCCGCCGAGAGGTACTCGCCGCCGATCGCGGCCGCGTTCCAGGTCGGGCTGACGCTGCGGGACGCGACCAGGAAGTCGGACGTGGTCCGCGCCAGTTTCAGGCCGTAGAAGCCGATGCCGACGGTGACCAGCGTGACCACGACGATGGCCGGCACGACGTACGGGTTGTCCACTCAGCGCTCCGGGCGGCGGACCACCGCGACGAAGTCCTGCTCGTTGCGCTCGGCCAGCCGCACGTAGGCCCAGCCCACGGCGACCAGGAACGGGAACGCGGCGACACCCAGCAGCAGCCACGGCAGGTCGACACCGGCCAACCGGGCGGTGCTGACCTCGGGCGCGACGGCGAACAGCAGCGGCAGGCCGCCGAGCCCGATCGCGACGACCAGGGCGAGCCGCAGGGCGAGCGCGAGCTGCGCCCGCACCAGGCCGCGGACCAGCGCCTCGCCGACCTGGGTCTGCTCGGCGAGCTCGGTGCGGGTGCGGTCGTGGTCGTGCACCCGGGGGTGCACGTCGGCCAGCACCACCCGGGTCCGCCGCCCTTCCGCCATGCCGGCAGTGTCCCCGATCACACCCCCGCGGCGGTAGACCCCGGATCGCTCACCGGCAGGGTTCGGCAGCCTGGGCGACCAGCTGGCGCGCCTGGTGGCGGGCCAGGTTGGCGGCGCGCCAGCCGTCCTCGCGGTCGTCGAGGCGGTAGGCCGCCCGCTGGAGCGCGCAGGCGCCCTCGTTGCCCGGCAGCCGGCGCAGCGCCGGCACCGCGTCCGCCGAGAGAGTGCTGAGGTAGTGGACGTCGATCCGGCCCGTGGCGAGGTAGCGGTCGATGTTGCGGTCGGCGATGAAGCGGTCGGGGTTGAGCACCGCGAGCGCGAGGAGGCCCCCGGTCGCGATCGCCAGGACCGCCCGGGGCAGCCAGGCGCCGCGCAGGCGGGCGCCGGCGACCAGCACCGCGAGGAAGACGGCGCCCAGGCCCAGCTCGACGGCCATGACGAAGACGCGCAGGCGGGTGTAGCCGTAGGCCTGCTCGTAGACGTTCATCCGGTAGGTGGCGCTGGCCACGACCACAAGGGTGAGCAGGGCCAGCGCACCGAGCAGGGCCCGGATCGTGGCCCGGTCGGCCCGGTCCTTCCGCGGCGCCCAGCGGCCGGCGATCGCGACCACGACCAGGGTCAGGCCGGTGACGGCGAGCAGCTGCCAGAAGCCACCGCGGGCGTAGTCGGCAAAGGTCGGGCCGCCCGGTCCGAGCACGTGCCGGCTGCCGCCGAACAGGACCGTGGCCTGCACCGCGACGAACGCGAGGAAGAGCAGGTCGAGCAGGGCGACCGGGATCGCCCAGTCGAGCAGGCGGAAGGCGAAGCGGTTGGTGTCGTCGGGCCGGTTGATCGTCGGCGGGCGCAGGAGGGTGAAGGCGGCGCCGGCGAGCACGGCGAAGAGCACGGGAAAGAGGACCAGTGCCCGGGCGACCGTGCCACGGCTGATCACCGGGAGGGCGCGGTCGACCAGCTCGGCGAAGGCGGCGTCGGCGGAGGCGAAGAGGGCGCCGAAGACGAGCAGCAGGATCAGCGAGACGGCGCCGACGGCGACGACCCGGGCGGGCGCGCCGGGCCGTCCGGCGAACCGGGCCCGCAGCCCGGCCTGCACCCAGGGCAGTGCCCGCAGGGCGGCCGCGGGCGGCACGACCAGCGCGGCGAGCATGGCGCGGACCTCGCGCGGGTCGACGAGGCTGAGCGCTCCGGTGATCGCGGCGGTGAGCACGCAGAGCACGAAGAGCCAGTCGGCGGCCCGGACGGCACCGACGCCGAGCAGCGCCAGGGTGGCGGCGGCCCAGGCGGCCTGGCGCCAGGAGACCCTGGCTCGCGTGACTGCCAGGGCAACAATGCTTGCAGTGCCACCGATGAGCCAACCGGCGCCGACGCGGTCGAGCGGCAGTGCGGCGGCGGCTACGGCCGCGGCGACGAAGAGCGCTACGAGGGCGGCCGCGCCGGGCACGCGTGGGGGACCCGGCCACGACCAGGTGGGCGTACGCGGCGGGCCGGGCGGCGGCGTCCGCACCGCGACGCCGGCACGGGGCGCCGTAGCTGGGGCCGTTCCCGGCGTGGCGACCGTGGCCGGTTTCTGACCCGGCACCTGGACGGGCGTTGCCGTGGTCGGTGCGGCGGCAGGCGTCGGGTTGGGGGCCGGTGCTGCGCTGGAGTCGGGTGCCCCGGCAGGTGTCGGCCTGGGGGCGGGAGGCGCGCCGGGCACGGGTGCCGCGCCGGGCACGGGCGCTGCGGCGGGAGCCGGGGTCGGCGCTGCGGCGGGCACGGGTGTCGCGGCGGGCATGGGCGCTGCGGCGGGCATGGGCGCTGCGGCGGGAGCCGGGGTCGACGCCGCGGCGTCCGTTGGGGTCGTGGCCGGGTCCGGGGTGGGGGTCGTCATGCTGCTACCGCCGTCGGGGTCGGTGTTGCGGAGTGGGGTAGGGAGACGCGGACCAGGCAGCCCTTGCCGGACGGTGGGTCGACCACCGCGATCGTCCCGCCGTGCAGTTGGACCACCCACTGGGCGATCGCCAGGCCGAGGCCCGTGCCGCCGCCGGCCGCGCGGTCGCCGCGGGTGAAGCGGTCGAAGACCGTGGCGCGCTCGTCCGGTGGGATGCCGGGGCCTTCGTCCCCGACCTCGAACACCACGTGGTCGTCCGCGAGGCGGCCGACGACCGAGACCGTGCCACCCGGTGGGCTGTGGCGGGTCGCGTTGTCGAGCAGGTTCGCCAACACCTGGTGCAGGCGGGCCGGGTCGGCGTGCACGGTGATCGGGCCGGCCGGCGGGCGCACCGCCAGCCTGATGTCATGGCCGGCGCCGCTGGCGGTCACCGCGGCCTCCTCGGCCACCTCGTCGAGGAACTCCGCGACGTCGAAGCGGACCCGGCGCATCGGCTGGACGCCCGCGTCGAGCCGGGACAGGTCGAGCAGCTCCGCGACGAGGCGGCCCAGGCGCTCGGTCTGGTGCAGCGCGGTGCGCAGCGTCGCGGGTTCCGGGTCGGCGACGCCGTCGACGATGTTCTCCAGGACGCCCTGCAGTGCGGTGATCGGCG
This sequence comes from Asanoa sp. NPDC050611, assembly GCF_040654855.1. Classification (NCBI taxonomy): domain Bacteria; kingdom Bacillati; phylum Actinomycetota; class Actinomycetes; order Micromonosporales; family Micromonosporaceae; genus Asanoa; species Asanoa sp. NPDC050611. The sequence goes on along the minus strand of NZ_JBFAIU010000071.1, from coordinate 3,336 downwards.
TACGCAGCTCGTGCGAGACGTTGGCGATCAGCTCGCGCCGTTGCCGGTCGGCGGCCGCCAGGTCCGCGGCCATCTGGTTGAAGGCGTCCGCCAGCTCGCCGACCTCGTCCCGGGAGGTGGCCCGGACCCGCCGGGTGTAGTCGCCGCGGCGCATCGCGCGTACCGCCGCGGTCATGTCCCGCAGCGGCGAGGTCATGCCGTGCGCGAGCACCTGCGAGGTGAGCAGGCCGACCAGCAGCGCCGTCGCCGAGGTGATGTAGGGGATCCAGCGGATCGCGTACCAGAAGTAGGCGAGACCGGCGGCAGCCGAGGCGACCAGCAGGAGCGCCAGCTTGAGCTTGATCGACCGGACCGGGTCGAGCGGGCGGGGCAGCAGGTCGAGCCCGCGGACGAGCAGGTCCTTCACGGCCGCACCTCCAGCGCGTAGCCGACGCCGTGCACGGTGCGGATCAGGTCGGCACCGAGCTTGCGGCGCAGGGCCTTGACGTGGCTGTCGACTGTGCGGGTGCCGGCGCCGTCGCCCCAGCCCCAGACCTCGGCGAGCAGCCGCTCGCGGGGCAGCACCGTGCGCGGGCGGCCGGCGAGGTGCACGAGCAGGTCGAACTCGGTCGGCGTCAGGTGCGCCTCGACGCCGGACCGGCTGACCCGGCGCTCGGCCTGGTTGATCTCCAGGTCGCCGAGCACGATCGGCTGCGGGCCGACGGCCTGCGCGCGGTCGACGCGGCGCAGCAGCGCGTGCACCCGGGCGGCCAGCTCGCGCATCGAGAACGGCTTGGTGATGTAGTCGTCGGCGCCGACCGCGAGCCCGACCAGCATGTCGTTCTCGTCGTCGCGGGCGGTGAGCATCAGCACCGGCACGGGCCGGGTGGCCTGGATCCGCCGGCAGACCTCGAGCCCGTCGAAGCCGGGCAGCATCACGTCGAGCACGACGAGGTCGGGCGGCTCGCGCCGGGCGGCCTCGACCGCCGACGGGCCGTCGCCGGCCAGACCCACCGTGAAACCCTCGGCACGCAGCCGCACGGCGATCGAGTCGGCGATGGTCCGCTCGTCCTCAACGACCAGGATCCGGCGCTCTCTCATGCCGGCGACTGTAGTAAGCGGCTGTGCGGATCCCGGTCCGGCGATGTGAACGAACTGTGCAGATCGATCGACTAGCGGTTCCAGTCCTGCTTCGCCGCGCGGACGAGTTTGTCCTTGAGCTCTCGCGTGTGCCGGCGGGAGACCGGCAGCTCGGCGCCGTCGACCACGACCACGTAGCCCGAGTTGGCCAGCCGCAGCTCGGCTATCAGGCGCAGCTGCACGAGATAGGAGCGGTGGATCCGGACGAATCCGGCGTCGGCCCAGCGGTCGGCGAGCGTCGCGAGCGGCACCCGCACGAGGTGCGAGCCGTCGGACGTGTGCAGCCGGGCGTAGTCGCCCTGTGCCTCGACCCAGCGCACGGCCGAGCGCGGCAGCATCCGGGTCGTGCCGGCCAGCTCGACCGGGATCGTCGGGTCCTCCTCGGCTCGCGCCAGGGCGGCCGGGTGGGCGGGCACGACCCGCGCGCTGACCACGCGCCGAATCGACTCGCTCAACCGCTCGGCCTGTACGGGCTTGCGGACGTAGTCGGCGACACCGAGGTCGAAGGCGTCGACGGCACCGTCGTCGTACGCGGTGACGAAGACGATCGCCGGTGGCCGGGCGAACCGGCGCAGCACCCGGGCCAGCTCCATGCCGTCGAGGCCGGGCATCCGGATGTCGAGGAAGACCACGTCGACGTCGGCGTCGCGGAGGACGCGCAGCGCCTCGGTCGCGTCGGCGGCCGTGTGCAGCCGGGCCACCCGGGGGTCGGCCCGCAGCAGGTAGGCCAGCTCGTCGAGGGCCGGCGGCTCGTCGTCGACCGCCAGCACGCGCAGGAAACCGCGGTCGGTCACGCCGCGCCGCCCGCCGCGTGCACGTTGGGGTGGAACTTCGGCACCCGCATGCTCACCCTTGTACCCGCTCCGATCCCGGTTTCCACCACCAGACCGAACTGGTCGCCGAACACCGAGCGCAACCGCTCATCTACATTGGACAGCCCCACGTGCGCACCGGCGTCGTCGACCGTGGTCGTGGCGGCCTCCGCCACGCCGGCGACCAGCGTCGCCGGATCCATGCCGACGCCGTTGTCCTCGACGGTGATGTGGCACTCCGCGCCGGCATCACGGGCTTCGATGCTCACCATACCGAGACCCGGCTTGCGCGACAGTCCGTGCCGCACCGCGTTCTCCACCAGGGGCTGGAGGCAGAGGAACGGCAGGCTGACCGGCAGCACCTCGGGCGCGATCTGCAGGCGCACCTGCAGGCGCTCGCCGAACCGGGCCCGCTCGATGGTCAGGTAGCGGTCGATCGAGCGGAGCTCCTCGGCGAGCGTGGTGAACTCGCCGTGCGCGCGGAAGGAGTAACGGGTGAACTCGGCGAACTCGAGGATCAGCTCGCGGGCCCGCTCGGGGTCGGTGCGGACGAACGAGGCGATGGCGGTCAGCGCGTTGTAGATGAAGTGCGGGCTGATCTGCGCCCGCAGCGCCCGGACCTCGGCGCGGGCCAGCCGCTCGCGGGACGAGTCGAGCTCGGCCAGGGCGAGCTGGGCCGCCGCCCAGCGCGCGGTCTCCAGGGTTGCCTGGACGAGCCCGGGCGGCGGATGGTCGTCGGCGACCGCCACGAGCGCGACCGGCGTCGCGCCGCGGATGGGCGCGACCACGGCGCCGCGCACGTCGCAGTCGACCCGGTCGCACGGCAGCTCCGCCTGCCGGAGCACGGTCGACCGCCCGGCCGCGATGGCCTTCTTGGCCGCGGCCTGCAGTTGGTGTGAGTGATGGGCCCCGCGCCCGTCCAGCGCGAGCAGCGCACTGTCGTCGGCCAACGCCAACCCGGCCGCCCCGACGAGCGTCCGCAGGTGCCGCGCGGCCTTCGCGGCACTGGCGGCGGTCAACCCACCCCGCAACGGCTCGGCGGCGAGCCCGGCGGTGTGCAGCACCTCGTACGTGGCCCGCTGCGTCGCGGTCGCGATCCCCCGCCGCGCCCGCAACCGCACGACCGCGTAGACAGCGGCCGCGAGCGCACTGACAAGCGCCAACACCGCCAGCGCCGTCGACAGGTCCGCACTCATGCGCGGAATCCTCGCCCGGCACCGCGAATTTAGGAACCCCTCACCGACGGCGTTACCCCACCGGCTGGTCGCCGCTGTTGGGGCGTGGTCGTGGCGCGACCCCTCGCCCCGACAGGTGGCGGGGCTGACCTACACAGCCGGTTTGCTCTGCTTCCACCCACGCATCACCCGCCGACGAGGGTGATGCGTATCTGGAAGCAGAGCAAAGC
>NZ_JBFAIU010000070.1:0-27681 GCF_040654855.1 Asanoa sp. NPDC050611 | reverse complement strand
AGGTGGGCATCACGCTGATCTGCCTCGCGTACGCGCCGAACGCCGCGATCTTGGCGGCTCGCGACGCTAGAGGTACATGCCGGTCTTGGGTTCCTGGGAGTCGCGTTGGGCTGGTTTGTCGCCTTCGCCGAAGAAGCGCTTGCCGCCGAACTCGCCGTGGAGGCGGTCGTCCAGCTCGTCGGCCAGGCCCGTCATGACCTGGACGGCGAGCATGAGGTGGGTCGCCTGGAAGTTGCGGCCGAAGACGGGGATCGAGGCCCAGACCGTGTCGTTGGTGCAGTAGAGGCGGCCGATCGGCATGCGGTTGGTCAGCTCGGAGAGCTTGACGTAGAGCTGCTCGGTCGGCTCGATCTCCGTCAGCACCGGCGAGAACACGTCGACCAGGGGCGGGTTGTCCCGGACGCGTACGAAGACCATCGCCGAGCCCGCTCGGATGCCGATGTCGCCGTCGGAGTCGACCTTGAGCTGTTCGGGCTCGGACTTCATCAACGCGGCGACTACGGTGCGGACCCGCTCCTCGAGTGCGACGCTGTCGTCTTCCGAGGGCCGCTCGCCGCGTGCGGCCATGGCCTGGCCGGTCTTTATCGCGCTGTCGAGGTCGAGGCTGCCGGCGAGCTCGGGCCGCGCCGTCGCGAGCGGCTCGACCGGGATGGGCTCGTCCTCCGCGTCGTGCACGAGGTAGACGAGGAACGCGGGGTGGGGTGCGCCGTAGACGTCGCGCAACGTACGCGAAACGGTCGTGGCGATCCGGGAGGCGTCCTTGATCGGCGAGTGCAGGCCGAACTGCTCACCGGAGTCCGGCAACACTCCCGGCGGCGACCACCCGAGCGCGACGAGGTCGGCGACGGCGCCGCGGTCGAGTCGGTACCCCTCCGGCAGCGACGCGTTGCCGACGGCGAGCGCGCGGACGGTGCCCTCGGCCAGGATCTGGAGCTCGACGGAGTAGACGGCGGCCCCAGTGCCCGACGCGGTCGGATCGAGCGTCAGCTCCACCCGGGAGCCGACCGGCAGCTCGGGAAGAATCCTCGACAGCGCCCGCGCGAAGTCACGCCACGCCTCGATGACCTTGCCCCGCAAATCGGCCGTGCTCGCCTCGTCGAGCAGGATGGCGTCGGTAAAACCGTCGTCCCCCGTACTCGTTAGCTGCGCTGACGTCATGATCGCCTCCGTCCGTCAGCCACACCCTACCCAGGGCACCAGGCCGCACGGATAGGCCGGTGTGAGTCGGATAACCGCATTACACCGCGCTTCCACCCAGTCTGCTGACCAAGCCCGGACGGCACGGTTTCCGAGCAGGCCGAGTTTCGGCGCGCGCCTCCGTTCGAGGCAACAACCTGAATCCCGAAACGACCAGCGATGTTCAGCATCCGAAGCCAACGCGAGGATTGCGCGGTTTGCCCCGGCCCCGCATGGCCCCGTCCCGCAGCGGCCGTAGGGTCGTGGGCGAGTCTGGTTACTAGGAGGAACGCCGTGGCGGGTTTCGCGGCCGTCGTACTGGCCGGCGGCTCCGCGCGACGGATGGGCGGGTCCGACAAGCCGTCGCTGGTGGTGGCCGGCCGTTCGTTGCGCGACCGGGTGCTGGATGCCCTGGCCGACGCCGACCCGCGGATCGTCGTCGGCGGACGCCCCGAGGTTCCGGCCCGGGTGGTCTACACCCGCGAGGACCCACCGGGTGGTGGTCCGGTAGCTGCGATCGCCGCCGGACTGTCGCTGGTGGGCCCGTCGCCGCAGGCCGGCCGGTTGCCGCAGGTGGTGGCCCTGGTTGCCGGCGATCTGCCGTTGCTGACAGCGGCAGCGATGGCCACGCTGCGCAACGCCTTGTCCACTGCGGACGGTGCGTTGTTCGTCGACCCCGACGGTCGGCGCCAACTGCTGTGCGGGGTCTGGCGAGTGGATTCGCTGCGCCGTCGGCTTACCGAGATGGCGTCCGGTGTGCAGGGCGCCTCAATGCGCGCCCTGGTCGAGCCGCTGCGGGTGGTCGAGGTGCCGTGGTCGGGGGACGGTCCGCCGCCGTGGTTCGACTGCGATACCGAGGAGGACCTCCGTATCGTGCGGGAATGGCTGACAGCGAAAAGAGCGGGATGACGCTGGACGAGTGGGTGAAGGCGGCGTGCGCGAAGCTGGACATCGCGCCCTCCGACGCTCCGGTGTCCCTGGTGCTCAACCTGGCCAGGGACGTCGCCCACAACACGGTGCGGCCGGCCGCACCGGTCACCGCGTACCTGCTCGGACTCGCCGTCGGTAGAGGCGCCGACCCGCGGGAGGCGGCGGACGCCTTGACCGCCTTGGCGGCCAGCCAGGCCAAGTCCGACAGCGACGAACACTGACGAAGCCCCTCGTTATGGGTCCCTCCTTTCTCCGCAGCGTGCCGCGAAGGCCACCCAGTGGCCCGGGCGCCCGTTGATTCGGTGCGGGTGCGCCGCCGCCTGGGCTGCCAGGCCGAGTCGGGCCGCGCTTCGTGGGCCCGCAGCGGTCGGCTGGCCTCGTTTGCCGCGCTTAGCTACGCGGGCTGCCGCGTGCGGGGGCAGGATGGGGGCGTGGGACGCGTTACCGACCGGCGGGAGATCGTTCGCATCGATCTTTCGGCCGGCACCGCTGTGCGCCGGATGGACTCGATCTCCGGTGAGGAGCCGCTCGAGATTCGGGTGGGTGCTCGCGCTGACGGGCGGCAGCCAAGGCGGCCCCTCGCCGTCACCATGCGTACGCCCGGTGATGATATTGATCTTGCCATTGGGTTTCTGTTGACCGAAGGTGTCATCCGGGATGCCGGCGACATCGTCACCGCTCAGCTCTGTGCCGGCACGGACACGCCTAACACCTACAACGTCGTCGACATCGTGCTGGCCGACGGGGTGCCCCCGCCCGACACCGATCCCGCTCGCGCCTTCTATACGACCACTTCCTGCGGCGTGTGTGGGAAGGCGAGCATCGACGCCATTCGCACCCGGTCGCCGTGGCGGCTCGCCGACAGCCCGCTGACGGTGCCCGCGGCGGTGCTGGCCACGCTGCCCGATCGGCTTCGGGCCGCTCAGCAGGCCTTTGACCGTACCGGCGGACTGCATGCCGCTGGTCTCTTCACCGCCGATGGCGAGTTGGTCCTCGTGCGCGAGGACGTCGGGCGGCACAACGCCGTCGACAAGGTCATTGGGCGGGCGGTCGCCGAGCATCTCCTGCCCTTGGACCGCCACGTGCTGCTCGTCTCCGGGCGGGCCAGTTTCGAGCTGACCCAGAAGGCCTGGATGGCTGGCATCCCGCTGCTGGCGGCGGTGTCGGCGCCGAGTTCGCTCGCCGTCGACCTGGCGCACGAGGCCGGCATGACCCTGGTCGGCTTCCTGCGGGGGGCGACGATGAACGTGTACGCCGGCGCCCAGCGGATCACCCAACCCGAGCGGGACCAGGCGGCGGTGCGCTGATCGCCGCCGGGTGATGTCCGCCGCTGCCAGCAGCAGTGTGGCCACGAACCACGCGAGGGCTGCCCACGGGAACATTGCCGTCAGCTCGCCTGGTCGAGGCCGACGTGCGGAGCGATCCAGCGCCGCCGTCGACGCGCGTCTCGCTGTGGCGGCGCCTGGTGTGGCTGCTCGGCGGCATCGACCATGATCGACGGCGGCAAACACTGGTCGAGAATCTCGTCGATCATGCGCGCGAGGGCGTAGTCGGGGTCGACCGCCAGCGCCCGCTCGACGGCGATGGTCGCCAGTGCACCGTGTCCGACCCGCCAGGCCGCGAAAGCCAGCAGGCTCGCCGGTGCGGCGGCCAGGGGCGGATCGACCCGGCGCACGACGTCGCTCCACAGGTCGACATGCCAGTCGTCGTCGGTGGTGTGTTCCCAAGCATGATCGCGTACGGGCAAATGGACCAGCAGCACGCTGAGCCAGGCCACCTCGTCGTCAGTGAGCGTGCGACCGGCGCGGTAGCGGTCGACGGCATCGTCCACCGCCGCGTCGCCGGCCGCGCGCAGGGTCTTCGCTACGCGGGCGTTCGCGTGCACCGCGCCGGCGGCCGTGTGCGCCATCGACCGGAGCCGGACGGAACCCGTGTCCGCCGCTGCCCGGGCGGCGTCGACCAGGGCCGTCAGCCGCGTGTCAGCCCTGGCCGTGGCGTCGGTCATCGCCACACGTGCGGCCCCGGTGATCGGGGCGACCAGGGTGGCGACGGCATCCCGGTCGGGCAGTGCGACCCGGCCCGCGTAGACGGCCGCGGCTCCCACGCAGGTCGTGGCCAGGTCGAACGGCATGCCTTCGGGCGGGCAGCAACTGGGGTTGGCACAGACGTAGGACCAGTAGCGACCGCTGTCGACTCGGAGTACGTCGACCGTCGTGACGTCGGTCGACCGCAGCGCCACACAGACCGCCTCGGCGACCGGTGTGACCAGCGTGGAGGGGCCGTACCCGATGATGGCGACGGCGTCGATGGAGTCGCGGAGCAGGAGCGAGAGCAGGCGGCGGGCGATCCGATCGGGACTGACCGCGCCGGGTAGTTCGCCGCGCACCACGAAGCGCACGCGATCGCCGACGATCGCGATGACCACGATGCTTTCGCTCGGGTGGAAGCCGAGGAGATAGGGCACCGACGCGATGAGGTCGGCGCAGGAACGCACTGTGATGGGTGGCGCCTCGGTAGCGGTCATGGCGCGGAAGCGTGGTCGATGTCGATGGGTGATCGCCACCGGGGCTGTGGATAACTTCGATGGGCCCGAAGTTATCCACAGGCGCTGGCCAAGATCCCTACCGCGGCCTCGGGCCCGGAAAACTCAACCGCGGAAGCGCAGCCCGTGCAGCTCGATCTCGACGTCGTCCACGGTGGACGGCGCGGGGCGCAGGTCCAGGCTGAGCTCGACAGCGGAGAGGAGGTCGAAACCAGCGGCATGAAGCGACTTCAGAGCTTCGACGTTTCGCGACTCGGGTCGGATGGTGAGTCGCGTCAGCGAGCGCTTCTTCGCCTCGCCGGTCACGTGCTTCAGCAGCGCCGCGCCGATGCCGGACCCGCGGTGCCGGGCGGCGACGACGATGGGTTCGACCTCGCCGCTCGTGCCCTGCATCAGCAAGCCGACGAGACCGATGACACCCTCGCTCGATCCCTCGGCCACCCAGATGCCCGACAGGTCGAGCCGGGTCAGATAGTCCTCGAACCCGGCGCCTGGGTCCGGGCCGGCCGACTGCCCGTAGAGACCGCTCCGCCGCTCCGCGAGCTCGACCCAGAGTGCCCGGCCCTCGGCGTGATCCCGGGGACGATAAGGGCGGACCACCACATCCGTCATGTCCTCATGCTTACTCTCCGAAGCGACCCGGCGAAACCCGACGCACGACAGGGGTCCAGACTTGCGTGTCATGGACCTGGCCTATCTCCGGTCACATCCGCAACACCTGCCGACGTTCCTCAAGCACCAACGCATCCGCGAGACACCGGTGGCGGGTGGGAGCATCTCGGCGGCAGCCCGGTTGACCCTCGACGACGGCGCTTCGCTGTTCGTCAAGACGTGGCCCGAGCGGGCGCCGTCGCCGGCGCCCGAAGGCTTCTTCACGTCCGAGGCGTCGGGCATCTCATGGTTGCGGACGCCGGGTGGTCCACCGTTGCCCGAGGTGCTGGTTGCGCTGCCCGACATGCTGGCGCTGGAGTGGCTCGACGCGGGCGAGCCCACCAAGGCGGGCGCCGAGCGGTTCGGCCGCGAGTTGGCGATCATGCATCGATCTGGCGCGCCGGCTTTCGGTGCGGAGTGGCCTGGCTACATCGGGGCGCTGCCGCAGGACAACACGCTCTCGTCGCAACCGTGGCCGCAGTGGTTCGCCGAGGCGCGGCTGCGGCCCTATCTGCGGCTGTCGGCGGATGGCGGCGCGCTCTCCCCGGCGGACGTCGCGGCGACGGAGCGGCTGATCGAGCGGATCGACCGGCTCGGTGGTGCCGAGCCGCCGTCCCGCATCCATGGCGACCTGTGGCCGGGCAATTTGTACTGGGCCGCCGACGGTCGCGCGTGGCTGATCGACCCGGCGGCGCACGGTGGCCATCGGGAGACGGACCTGGCGCAGCTCGCGCTCTTCGGCGGTGCGCCGGAGCTGGGGCGGATCATCGACGCCTACCAGGAGGAGTGGCCGCTTGCCGACGGTTGGCGGCAGCGGGTGCCGTTGCATCAGCTGCACCTGCTGCTGGTGCATACGGCGCTGTTCGGGTCGGCCTATCGCTCCGCGGTCCGCCAGGCGGTCGACACCCTGCTGCGGTCTTAGGCTCGCGCATCGTCGCTCCGCGCGGCACGCCATAGGCGGCCTCCGGCGTATGGCTCGCATTGGTGCGGTTTGTTTCGACTGCACGCGAAGAGGCGTCGGGGGCGGTGGCGGCGCTCGCCGACCGATGCAGGTGCCGCCCTGGTCGCTGATCTGCCAGCGGTGTCGGCATGTGGTGTTGACGCTCACGGACGGATGCTCGGGTAGCCCCGCGGTCACCGAACTGGGTGGCGGCGTGAGGGCCTGCGGACCGACCGACGCGGTCGCTGAGCCGGCAGCGGCGTCGACTGGCGGGATGTTCAACGGCGCGGACCGACCCGCGGGCCACCTCCTAACCCAACTGGGCGGCGGTGTGAGGCGCCCGGACCGACCGGTGGGTGAGCTGCCAGCTACGTCGACTGGCGGCGTACAGCGCTTCGGACCGACGCGCCAACGACCATCTGGCCGAGCCTGGTGGCGGCCTGAGGCGCTGGCCGACCGACGCGCGAGCCGCCCCCGTCGCTGAGCCGCCAGCGGTGTCGGCACGCGGTGCTCAACGCGCCGGCGGACCGACGTGCGCGCCGCCCGTGGTCGTCGAATCGGGTGGCGGCCTGAGGCGGTCCCGGACCCGGTGCCGGCGGGCCGCTCGGGAGCACCGACGGGCCGTGCCGAACTCGGGCGGTTCGGGCTCGTTCGATCGTCCGGGCCAGTCGGGTGCACGAGCGGGTCGTTTGGGGTGGCCTTTGCGGGAATCCACGAGATCGACGGTTACGCGATACGGTCGAACGGTGACGATGTCCGAGGTCCGCACCACTGATGGGGTGCTGGCAGACCGCTTCGGGCGGGTAGCTACCGATCTGCGGGTATCGCTTACCGATCGGTGCAACCTCCGCTGCACTTACTGCATGCCTGCTGAGGGGCTTGCGTGGTTGCCGCGTGAGGAGTTGCTCAGCGATGCCGAGATTGTGCGGTTGGTGCGGATCGCGGTCGAGCGGCTTGGTGTTACGGATGTCCGGTTTACCGGTGGTGAGCCCCTGATCCGGCCCGGGCTCGTCGACATCGTCGGGGCGTGTGCCGAACTGCAGCCGCGGCCGAAGATGTCTGTCACTACCAACGGGATCGGGCTCGAGCGGTTGGCTCCCGCGCTCAAGGCTGCCGGGCTCGATCGGGTCAACGTCTCCCTGGACACCTTGGATCCGGCGCGGTTCAAGGCGTTGACCCGGCGCGATCGGCATTCCGACGTGATCGCCGGGCTTACCGCCGCGGCCGACGCCGGGCTCGTGCCCGTCAAAATCAACTCGGTGCTCATGCGCGGTGTCAACGACGACGAGGCGCCGGAGTTGGTGCGGTTCGCGTTGGCGCACGGCTACGAGCTGCGGTTCATCGAGCAGATGCCGCTCGACGCGCAGCACAGCTGGGACCGCGCCACGATGGTGACCGCCGATGAGATTCTCGGTTCGTTGCGGGACAGCTACACGCTGCTACCCGACCCCGTTGAGCGGGGCGGGGCGCCGGCCGAGACTTGGGTCGTCGACGGTTACACCGCCAGTGACGGTGGGCCCGCTCGGGTGGGTGTGATCGGCAGCGTCACGCGGCCGTTCTGCGGTGACTGTGACCGGACCCGGCTCACCGCCGATGGGCAGATCCGGAACTGTCTATTCGCGACGGAGGAGTCGGATCTGCGCGGGGCGCTACGCGCGGGCGCCACCGACGACGAGTTGGCCAGGCGCTGGCAGGCCGCCATGTGGGTCAAGCGTGCCGGGCACGGCATCGACAACCCCTCGTTCCTCCAGCCCGCACGGCCGATGTCCGCCATCGGCGGGTGACCGGCCACCGACGGTGCGCGGCGGGGTCGGAGATAGGCTGATCGGCATGGGTAATGGCGTCGACGGAGGCGCTTCGGGGGCGGTCACCGTGCGGTTCTTCGCCGGTGCGCGGGCGGCGGCCGGGGTCGCGGAGACCAACGTGTCCGCCGGGCTGACGCAGGACGACCTCGTCGCCGAGCTGGTCGGGCGGCACGGCGAGCGGTTGGCGACCGTACTCAAAGTGGCGAGTTTTCTTGTCAACGGCGTCGCGTGGCGGGACGGTCAGCGGCCGCTGCCCGCCGGTGCCGAGGTTGACGTCCTTCCGCCCTTCGCGGGTGGGTAAGTGGGCATCGTTCTCTTCGTCGGCTTCGCCTTCGCCGCCATCGGTCTGATCCACTTCTACCTCTGGAAACGGCTCGTCAAGGACACCACCCAGCCGGGCAAATGGCGGCGGGTCGGCGCCGTCGCGGCGCTCGTCCTCGGGTTGCTCGTGCCGGCCACGTTGATCGGCACCCGCACCGGCGTCACCGCGCTCGCCTGGCCCGGGTACCTGTGGATCGCCTTGATGTTCTACCTGCTCGTCGTGCTGCTCCTGCTGGAGATCCCGATGCTGGTCATCCGCATCGTGCTCCGCAACCGCGCCGCCGCAGGCCCAGCACACCCGGCGGACGCCAAAACCGCCGCCGCCCAGAGCTCCGCGGCGACGACCACCACGACCGAACCACCACCACCGCCGCCAACGACAACACCGACGACACCGACGACACCGACGACCCCGACCACAGAGACGCCGACCGAAAGCGCAGGCATCGACCGCCGGCTCCTCCTCGCCCGCGGCGCCGCCATCTTCGCCGGCCTCACCGCGACAGGCATCACGGCGTACGGCACCCGCACCGCCCTGAGCGCCCCACGCCTCGACCGCGTCCAGATCGCCCTGGCCAAACTGCCCCGCGCCATGGACGGCTTCACCATCGCCACCGTCTCCGACATCCACCTCGGCCCGCTCGCCGGCCGGGCGCACACCCAACGCGTCGTCGACGTCATCAACCAGACCCAGGCCGACCTCGTCGCCGTCGTCGGTGACCTGGTCGACGGCTCGGTCCAGGAGCTCGGGGCCGCGGCGCAGCCGCTCCGACACATCCAGTCCCGCCACGGCGCCTTCTTCGTGACCGGCAACCACGAGTACTACTCCGGCGCCGAAGAGTGGCTGGCCGAGGTCGAGCGGCTCGGCATCCGCACGCTGCGCAACCAGCGACAGCTCATCACCGCGCCCGGTGGCGCGATCGACCTCGCCGGCGTCAACGACGTCGACGGCGAAGGCACCAGCACCGGCGGGCCGGACATCGCGGGCACGCTGCGCGACCGCGACACCACGATCCCGGTCGTCCTGCTGGCGCACCAACCGGTCCAGGTGCACGAAGCGGAGAAGAACGGCGTCGACCTGCAGCTTTCCGGGCACGCGCACGGCGGCCAGATGGTGCCGTTCAACTTCCTCGTCCGGCTCCAGCAGCCCGTCGTCAACGGCTACGCGCAGTTCGGGGACACCCAGCTCTACGTCACCAACGGCGCCGGATTCTGGGGGCCGCCCGTACGCGTCGGCGCACCACCACAAGTCACCCTTGTGGAGCTTCGCACCCGTTAGCGCTGTGCGACACGCCGCACCACGGTGGACGGTCACCCCGTTCGGCGACGGGGCATGGCACTATGCGGCGTGCCTCCGTACGCAGCCGCACCCTTCGTCGCGGATCTGCACATCCATTCCAAGTACTCCCGCGCCTGCAGCCGCGACCTCACCCTGCCCAATCTCGCGCTCTGGGCGCGCCGCAAGGGCGTCACCCTCCTCGGCACCGGCGATTTCACCCATCCCGCCTGGTACGACCACCTGAAGGAAAACCTCCAACCGGCCGAACCCGGACTCTTCCGGCTCAGCCGCGACGCCGAGCAGGCCGCCACCAGACAACTCCCGCCGCGGCTGGCAGCGACAGAGGAACAGGTCCGGTTCACCCTCTCCGTCGAGATCTCCACGATCTACAAGCGGGACGACCGCACCCGCAAGGTGCACCACCTGATCTACCTGCCCGACCTCGACGCCGTCGCGCGGTTCAACGCCGCCCTCGGCCGGGTCGGCAACCTCGCCTCGGACGGTCGCCCGATCCTCGGCCTCGACTCGCGTGACCTCCTGGAGATCACGCTGGAGGCGAGCCCGGACGGCTACCTCGTGCCGGCGCACATCTGGACGCCGTGGTTCTCGGCCCTCGGCAGCAAGTCCGGCTTCGACGCGATCGCCGACTGCTACGCCGACCTGGCCGACCACATCTTCGCCGTGGAGACCGGCCTCAGCTCCGACCCGGCGATGAACTGGCGGGTCTCGAGCCTCGACCGCTACCAACTGGTGTCCAACTCGGACGCCCACTCCCCGCCGGCCCTGGCCCGCGAGGCCACGGTCCTGCAAACGGACCTGGACTACTACGCCGTACGCGACGCCCTCCGCACCGGCGACGGCCTGGCCGGCACGCTGGAGTTCTTCCCTGAGGAGGGCAAGTACCACGCCGACGGCCACCGCCTCTGCGGCGTCAACTGGGAACCGGCCCGCACCCGCCAAGCCGGCGGCCTCTGCCCGGAATGCCACAAACCCTTGACCATCGGCGTTCTCAGCCGAGTCGAGGACCTGGCCGACCGACAAGACGGAGAAATCCGCAAAAATCCGAAGCCGACCCAACACCTCCTCGCCCTCGCGGAAATCATCGGCGAGATCAACGGTGTCGGACCACGATCCAAAACCGTCGAAGGCAAGCTCAACCATCTCGTCGCCACCCTCGGCCCAGAGCTGACCATCCTCCGCGACACCCCGCTCGACGACATCAAGAAGACCGGCGGCGACCACCTGGAAGAGGCCATCCGCCGCCTCCGCCGCGGCGAGGTCCACCGCACCCCGGGCTACGACGGCGCGTACGGCATCATCCGCGTCTTCGACAAGCACGAGCTGCCCAACAGCACGCCACAGGCCGACACCCTGTTCGACGTACCACCGCAAACCAGGCGGAAAGCCAAGCCAGCACCGGACCGCCCGAGTGAGGGATCGGCCAGGCGCGGGCCGGTCAAGCGCGTCGAACCCCCGATCCCGCCACCACCGCAGGTCTCCCCGCACGAGCCGTTCGAGCCGATGCTCGCCGGCATGGAAGAGGTCGGCACCGGCCTGCTCGACCGCCTCGACGCGATGCAGCGCGTCGCCGCCTCCGCACCCGGCGGCCCGATGCTGATCGTCGCCGGCCCCGGCACCGGCAAGACCCGCACGCTCACCCACCGCATCGCCTACCTCTGCGCCGAGCTGGGCGTCTTCGCCGAGCACTGCCTCGCGATCACGTTCACCAGGCGGGCCGCCGAGGAGCTGCGCACCAGGCTGGACGGCCTGCTCGGCCCGGTCGCGCAGGACGTCACCGTCGCTACGTTCCACTCGCTCGGCCTGACCATCCTGCGCGAGAACGCGGCCGCCGCCGGCCTGCCGAAGGACTTCCGGATCGCCGACGACACCGAGCGTGAGGCCGCCCGCAAGGAGGCCGGCGAGGACGACGCCACCTACGTCAAGCTGCTCCGCGGCCAGGACCTGGTCGACCTCGACGAGCTGGTCACGCTGCCGCTGCACCTGCTGCGCAAGGACCCGGACCTGGTCGACCGCTACCAGGGCCGGTGGCGCTGGATCTTCGTCGACGAGTACCAGGACGTCGACGACACGCAGTACCAACTGCTGCGCCTGCTCTGCCCGGCGGACGGCAACCTCTGCGCGATCGGCGACCCCGACCAGGCGATCTACTCGTTCCGCGGCGCGGACGTCGGCTACTTCATGCGCTTCGCCGAGGACTTCGTCGACGCCCGGCTGGTCCGGCTGACCCGCAACTACCGCTCCTCCGCGCCGATCCTGGCCGCCGCCGTGCAGGCGATCGCGCCGTCGTCGCTGGTCCGCGGCCGCCGCCTCGACCCGGCCCGGCTCGACCCGGAGGCGCCGCTGGTCGGCCGGTACCCCGCCACGACCGCCACCGACGAGGCCGACTTCGTCGCCCGTACCATCGACGACCTGGTCGGTGGCCTTTCCCACCGCTCACTCGACTCGGGCCGGATCAGCGGCAACGCCGCCGGCGTCTCCTTCTCCGACGTCGCGGTGCTCTACCGCACCGACCAGCAGGCGGCGCCGATCCTCGAGGCGCTGTCGCGGGCCGGCATCCCGGTGCAGAAGCGCTCGCACAACCGCCTCCGCGACCGCGCCGGCGTCGCCGCGATCGCACGTGAGCTGCGGCTGGCCAGCGCGGACCAACCGATCCAACTGCCTGCCCGCGTACGCCGGGCCGGCCAACTGCTGGCCGACCGGTTCGCGATGCCCACCCTGGACAGCACCGGCCACTCCCCGACCCCGGCCGACGTCTGGTCGGCCGTCGAGGTGCTCACGCCGCTGGCCCAACGCTGCGGCGACGACCTCGAGCAGTTCCTCGCGCAGCTCGCCACCGGCGCCGAGGTGGACGCCCTGGACGCCCGCGCCGAGGCGGTCACGCTGCTCACGCTGCACGCCGCCAAGGGCCTCGAGTTCCCCGTGGTCTTCCTGGTCGGCTGCGAGGACGGCCTGCTGCCGTTGCGGATGTTCGACCGGAACACGGACGACGACGTCGCGGAGGAGCGCCGGCTGTTCTTCGTTGGCGTGACCCGCGCGCAGGACCGGCTGTACGTCTCGCACGCACAGCGCCGGTTCCGGCTCGGCACCGAGCGGGAGACCGGCCCGTCACCGTTCCTCGACGCGATCGACGCCGGCCTGTTCGAGCGGCTCGGCGCGACCGAGGAACGGCGGCCCAAGGACCGCCAGCTACGCCTGATCTAAGGCCAGGGGTAGGTTTGGCGCGGTTCCGGGAGGTGAGCAGCGCCCGGTCAGACGCTACGGTGACCACAGCCACCGATGAAGACTCCCTCGGCCAGGAGGAAACGTCCATGTCGAACTACGGACCGCCGAGCGGTGGGCCGTACCCGGGCCAGCCGCAGGAGCCCTGGCAGGGCCGTCCGTCGAACGACCAGTACGGCCAGCCGTCGGACCCGTGGGGCGGTCAGGATCCGTGGGGCGGCCAGCCGCAGTCCAGCCCGCCGGGTGGGCCGGGCTCACCCAGCTACACCGGTGGCGGCGACTACGGCCAGGGCAACCCCGGCTACGGCCAGCCCGGCCAACCGAACTACGGGGACCAGGGCTACGGCAACCAGGGCTACGGTGACCAGGGCTACGGCCAGCCGGGCTACGGGAGCCAGCCGACCTACGGCGGGCAACCGGGTTACGGCGGGCAGCAGACCTACGGCGGTCAACAGCCCAACTACGGCCGGCCGACCGAGCAGTACGACCAGAACTTTCCGCAGTACGGCACCGAGCCCGCCTGGACCACGCCGGAGGAGCCACCGCGCAAGAAGCGGATGAGCCCGGTCGTCGTCCTGGTCGTCGTGCTCGCGGTGCTGGTCTGCGGCGGTGGCGCGGCGGCGGTCTACTTCGTCGGCCGCCCGGACGACAAGGGCAAGGTCAACACCGCGAGCACGGCCGACCCGTCGGCGGATCCGACCGAGGCCGCGCAGCAGCCAGCCACGCCGAAGCCGGAGTCGTCCGCCGACGCCCGGTTCGTCAAGAAGGGCCAGTGCGTCAAGAACGTGGGTTCGCCCAACGACCCCAAGCTCGAGATCGCCAAGTGCGCCCCGAAGACCTACCAGGTGCTGGCGCGGATCGACGCGGCCACCACCGGCCAGGACGACGCCGAGAAGAAGTGCAAGGACGTCGACGGCTACACCGACTGGTACTTCTTCGACAGCCCGCTCGACCTCAACGACTACGTGCTCTGCCTCAAGCTCCGGAACACCTAGGCGAAACTAGCAACGTCTAGGCAGGACGCTAGACAGCGTTAGAGACGGCCAGAGCGCGACACGCCGTACCCACATCTACGCATTTCTAGGGTCTTTCCTAGATCGGCCGATACGGTCATCGACATGGATCCGGTGCGCAACCCCTACGCACCCGGTGCCGGTCAGCGCCCGCCGGAGCTGGCCGGGCGCGACCGCGAGCTCGACGTCTTCGACGTGGTGCTCGAACGGGTCGCCCGCGGCCGCCCCGAACGCAGCCTGGTGCTCACCGGCCTGCGCGGGGTCGGCAAGACCGTGCTGCTCAACTCCCTGCGCTCCCAGGCGATCGGCCGGCTCTGGGGCACCGGGAAGATCGAGGCCCGGCCCGACCAGTCGCTGCGCCGCCCCGTCGCGGCCGCGCTGCACATGGCGGTGCGTGAGCTCGCACCGCGGCACCGTGCGCCGGACCGGATCGACGACTTCCTCGGCGTGCTCAAGGCCTTCGCGCTGCGCGCCAACCAGGCCAACGCCAAGCTGCGCGACCGCTGGCAGCCCGGCATCGACGTGCCGGCGAAGGCCGGGCGGGCCGACTCCGGTGACATCGAGATCGACCTGGTCGAGCTGTTCACGGACGCCGCCGCGGTGGCCACCGACGTCGGCACCGGCGTCGCGCTGTTCATCGACGAGATGCAGGACGTCCCGGCGGACGACGTCTCCGCGCTCTGCGCCGCGTGCCACGAGCTGTCGCAGCTCGGCGCGCCGCTGATCGTGGTCGGTGCGGGCCTGCCGCACCTGCCCGCCGTGCTGTCCGCGGCGAAGTCCTACTCGGAGCGGCTCTTCCGTTACCAGCGCATCGACCGGCTCGACCGGATCGCGGCCGACCAGGCGCTCGGGGCCCCGGCAGCGCGGGAGGAGGTCGAGTACGAGCCGAAGGCGCTCGACCTGCTCTACGACAAGTCGGGCGGATACCCCTACTTCGTCCAGGCGTACGGGAAGGCGACCTGGGACCACGCCCCGCGTACGCCGATCACAGCCGACGACGTCCGGGTCGCCGCTCCCGAGGCCGAGGCCGAGTTGGCGGTCGGGTTCTTCGGGTCGAGATTCGAACGCGCGACGCCCGCGGAGCGGGAGTACATGCGTGCGATGGCCAGCCTGTCCGCGGCCAGCGGCAGCGACGACATGGACATCGCGGTCGCCACGGCCGAGGTGGCGCAGGCGCTGGGCCGCAAGCCCGCCAGCCTGTCACCGGCCCGCGACGCGCTGATCAAGAAGGGCCTCATCTACTCGGGCGAGCGCGGCACGGTCGCGTTCACGGTCCCCCACTTCGGACGGTATCTGCGCACGCAGCCGTAGGTCTGTCGCACCGTTTGGGGGATACGGGGACCTCCGACGGGGTAAGAGTTAAGCCATGAGTCCCGTACGCACGGTCGCGCGCCTGTTCCTCAGCACGATCTTCGTCGTGAGCGGTGCCCGTTCGGTCGCCCGCCCGACGGTGTGGGTGCCGCGGGCCCAGAAGGTGAGCGACAAGGTCGGGCCGCTGTTCGAGAAGGCGCCCAAGAACGTACCCACCGATGCCGAGTCGCTCGTCCGCATCAACGGCGCGGCGCAGGTCGCGGCCGGTCTGATGCTCGCGACCGGACGGTTCACGCGGCCGTCCGCGCTCGTCCTCGCCGGCACCCTCGTGCCGACGACGCTCGTCGGGCATCCCTTCTGGACGATCAAGGACCCGATCGAGCGGCGGCACCAGGAGACGCACTTCATGAAGAACCTCGGGTTGTTCGGCGGGCTGCTGATGGCCGCGCTCGACAACCAGGGTCGCCCGGGCCTGGCCTGGCGGGCGAGCCACTACGCGGGACATGGTCGGCACGCGATCGAGCACGGCCGGCACAACCTGGAGCACGGGCTGCACTCGATCGGGCACGGTCAGCAGTCGGTGCGCCGGGCGGCGCGGACGGCCAAGCGCGAGGCGAAGATCGCCTACCGCGCCGCCGCAGCTGGGCGCAGGTTGCCCAGCTGAACGCCCGCTGAATCAGTCACGAACTACCTGAAACGCATGAACCAGTCGCCCTGCGTTAACGCGGACGAAATGTCGCGAACTAGTGTGGGATCGGACACGGTCAGATAACGCGCCAGGCGACGCAACACGGGCCCCTTTAGGCTCGATGACGGACCTGGACGGCACGTTACAAAGGGTACGGGGGTGGCCACGCCATGCCGGCGACCGTCGGGAGACGGATGGACCGCCTCGTCCTTACCAACGACCCTGTCCGTGGGATCTATCGTCGGAACGTCGTGCGCCTCGGCATCCTCGTCGGCGCGTTCGTCACGGCCTGGTACGCCATCGGTGCGTTCGGCAGGCCGTACAACTTCTTCGACATGAAGATCTACCACGGCGCGGTCGTCTGGTGGGCGAGCGGACACGATCTTTACGCGTATGCCGCGCCGGACACGGGGCTGGGGTTCACCTACCCGCCCTTCGCCGGCGTGCTCATGCTCCCGATGTCCAAGGTCCCGTTCGGGGGCGCCGCCTGGATCAACGTGGTCGCCAGCATGCTCGCGCTCGCGGTGGTCATGTGGGCGCTGATGGGCCCGATCGCGCGCCGTTACGGCTGGTCACGCTGGTTCTCGGTCGGCCTCACGGTGGCCGCCGCGGCGGCGATCGAGCCGGTCCGCGAGACGCTCGGCTACGGCCAGATCAACCTGCTGCTGTTCCTGCTGATCATGGCGGACCTGGTCGCGCTGCGCTGGCGCGCCCGGTCGAGCGCCGGCTTCCTCCCGACCGGCGGCCCGCTGGTCCGGTTCATCCGGGGCGGCTCGTGGGCCGGCGTCGGCATCGGCCTGGCCGCCTCGATCAAGCTGACCCCGGCCCTGTTCGTGGTCTACCTGGTCGTCACCAAGCAGTGGCGGGCCGCGACGACCGCGGTGGCCACGGCCGTCGGCGTCAGCGCCGCGACGTTCATGGTCGCCGGCAAGGACTCGGCCGCGTACTTCCTGCGGGTGATCTGGGAAACCGAGCGCGTCGGCGCCGCCGACATGACCCCCAACCAGTCGCTGGCCGGCGTCCTGGCGCGGCTCTACGACACACCCGAGGCGCCGACCCTGCTGTGGCTCTCGTTCGCCCTGCTGGTCTTCGCCCTCGGCCTGTCCCGCGCGGCTCGCGCCCACGCCGACGGCGACGAGCTCACCGCGTTCGTCCTGGTCGGACTGACCGCCAACGTGATCAGCCCGATCTCCTGGAGCCACCACCTGGTCTTCGTGATCCCGGCGATCCTGGTGCTGGCCGACGCCGCGATGCGCCGCCGCGATGCGAGCCGGGGCCTGGAGAGCGGCCGCCGCCTGACGAGACGCGGCCTCACACCGAGCGCCGGGATGGGCGGGCTGGCACCGCTGCGCACGCCGATCTGGTTCCCGGCCTTGACCGGCCTGCGGCACGCCAGCGCGGCGGTCGCGGTCTACCTGCTGTTCCTGGTCTCACCGATCTGGCCGTACGAGCACCAACTGCCGGAGTTCTCCCACTACGACGACGGCCTGTGGGGCGCGCTGATGGAAAACTCGTTGGCGCTCGCCCTGATCATCCTGGTCGCCACCCTGCCGTGGCGCCCGGGCGCGGAGCCGGCGTTCTATCCGGAGCGCTTCCGCATCGACCGGCGCGCGATCGACCAGCGGTAGTTCACGAACAAGATGTCCCGGGCCCGTCGGGGGCGCGACCGTCGCTCCCGCCGGGCACCGCTCGCTCCGCTTCGCTGCCAGGTCCGCGGTGGTCAGGCACCTTTCTCCGCCGCGCCCGCCTCGCGGCTGAATCCAGGTAAGACGTTGTCGCCATGGCAGCAACGAATAGCCTGGATCGGCCAGGGCGACGGGCGGCGAGACGGGGTGGACGGGGAAGGCGGCCGGCGGAGCTGGCCCGCACGCTCGACGCGGCGCGGCGACGACCTGCGCCGGGTGCACTGTAAGTCGACCGCCCGGGTCGACGACCTCGTCGGAGACGGCGGAGCCACGAATCCGCCTACGGGCAGTTGACCCACTCTTCGGTGCCGTCGGTGAAGACCTGGCGCTTCCAGATCGGCAACCGCGCCTTGGCCTCGTCGACCAGTCGGCCGCAGGCCGCGAACGCCGCACCGCGGTGGGCGGTGCTGACCGCCGCCACCAATGCCACGTCGCCGATCTTCAGCGCGCCGACCCGGTGCGACACCGCGACCGCGTACACCTCGGGATCCTTGGCGATCTCCGCCGCGACCTCGCGCAGCACCTCGAGCGCCGTGGGGTGCCCCTCGTAGTCGAGCGAGACCACCGACCGGCCGCCGTCGTGGTCGCGCACCACGCCCTGGAACGACACGACCGCGCCCGCGCGCGGGTCGGCCACCGCCGCTTCGTGGGCGGCGAGGTCGAGCGGCTCCGGCGTCACGTTGACGATCACGGTCGTTCTCCCGGGAGTAGCGGCAACGGTACGAACGGTACCCGCGCACCGACCTCACCGGACGTGCCCGGCGCGATCACCGCGAACCCGTGTGCCCGGGCCAGCCCGCGCAGCATCGCCGAGCCGACGTGGCGCATCGGGCGGGCCGTGCCCGCGGCGGCGTCCACGTGCACGAGCGCCAGGTGGGTGTAGTCGCCGCGCCCCGGGACCGGCTCGGCCAGCTCCACTGTGCCGAGTGCCGGCAGCGCCCGCCCGCGCAGGCCCGCGAGCAGCGGCTCGACCAGCGACGCGAGCGCGACCAGGGCCGACTGTGGGTTGCCCGGCAGGCCCGCGATGAACCGCGCCCGGCCGTCGTCGCCGATCACCCGGGCGACCAGCATCGGGAAGCCGGGCCGCACGGCAACGGTGTTGACCAGGTATTCGGCCCCGAGCTCGGC
This sequence comes from Asanoa sp. NPDC050611, assembly GCF_040654855.1. Classification (NCBI taxonomy): domain Bacteria; kingdom Bacillati; phylum Actinomycetota; class Actinomycetes; order Micromonosporales; family Micromonosporaceae; genus Asanoa; species Asanoa sp. NPDC050611. Next base: position 8,972 of record NZ_JBFAIU010000070.1, on the reverse strand, counting down.
GAGCGCCGGGTGCAGGTGGTCGACCGGGCCGTGCATCGTGCCGCCCGTGGTGCAGACCAGGTCGGCGTCGGCGAGTGCGGAGCGGATCGCCGCCACGTGCGCGACGAGCGTGTCCTCGACCGGGCCGACCACGGCGCTCGGCGCGATCTGGCACCCGTATCGCCGCAATAGGGCGGGGACGTTCGGGCCGAGCGCGTCGCGGACCCGGCCGTCGCCCGGCGGACCCTGGGTGAGCAGCTCGTCGCCGAAGACCCGCAGCGCGGCGCGGGGCCGCGGCCGCACCCGCAGCGTGTCGTAGCCGCAGGACGCGGCGAGCCCGAGCACACCCGGGTCGACCGGCGTGCCCGCCGGCACGAGCAGCTCGCCCAGCTCGGCCTCTTCGCCGGGGCGCCGCCACTCGACGGTCTCGCGGAGCCGGCCGGTGACCCGGCCGTCGTCGGCGCGTTGCGACTCCTCGACCCGGAGCACGGCGTCGGCGCCCGGCGGCAACATCCCGCCGGTGGCGATCTCGACCGCGGTGCCGTCGTCGGTCAGCGGCGCGGGGGAGTTGCCCGCGAGCACCTTGCCGACCAGCGTCCACGGCGCGGGGCCGCGGACCGCGTAGCCGTCCACACTCGACGTCGGGAACGCGGGCAGGCTGGTCAGCGTGACCAGATCCTGTGCCAGGGTCAGGCCGTCGGCCTCGTCGACCGGCAGGTCGACGGGTGGCAGCGCGGCCGCGCGGCCGGCCTCGTGCATCAGGTCGCGGGCCGCGCCCCACGCGGTCGGCGCGGTGGTCGCGACGGTCTCGGCGGTCACCCTGCGAGCCTATCGCCGCGGCGTTGGTCAGAGGTTGGGCACCGGATGATCTCCACCGCGGAGCTGGTCGACGGCGTGCACCAGAATCGGGCCGAGCACGGCGAGGCCGTCGCGAGCCCCGCCCTTGGAACCAGGCAAATTGATCACCAGGGTGCGGCCGGCCACGCCGGCGACGCCGCGGGACAGCGCCGCGGCCGGGATCTTCTCGCGGCTGTGGGCCCGGATCGCCTCGGCGATGCCCGGCACCTCGTAGTCGAGCAGCACCTTGGTCATCTCGGGCGTCTGGTCGGTCGGCGTGATGCCGGTGCCGCCGCTGGTCACCACCACCTCGATGCCCTCGGCGATGGACATCCGCAGGGCCTGGGCGACGGGCTCGCCGTCAGGGACGACGATCGGCTCGCCGACCTCGCAGCCGATCTGGCGCAGGCCCTCGACGAGGATCGGTCCGCTGGTGTCCTCGTACACCCCGGCGGCCGCCCGGTTCGAGGCCACGATGACGCGCGCGCGGATCACTGCTCGTCCTCCCTGGTCCAGAGGCCGGTCTTGCCGCCTTCCTTGCGCAGCACGCGGACGTCGGTGATCGACGCGGCCGGGTCGACCGCCTTGACCATGTCGACCAGGGCCAGGCCGGCCGTCGCGACGGCGGTCAGCGCCTCCATCTCGACCCCGGTGCGGTCGGCGGTCCGGGTCACCGCGGTGATCTCGACGCTGGTCTCGCCCAGCGTGAAGTCGACGGTCACCCCGGTCAGCGCGATCGGGTGGCAGAGCGGCACGATGTCGGGCGTCTTCTTGGCGCCCATGATGCCGGCGACCCGGGCCACCGCGAGCGCGTCGCCCTTGGGCAGGCCGTCGCGGCGGAGCAGGTCGATCACCTCGGCGGTGGTGCGGAGCCGGCCGGCGGCGGTGGCCCGCCGGGCGGACACGTCCTTCGCGGAGACGTCGACCATGCGGGCCGCTCCGCTCTCGTCGACGTGCGTCAGGTTGGTCTCACCCACGATGTGAGCCTATCGGGGCCCGCCGGCACCGTGCGGTACCGACGCTTTCCCGCTCAGTTATATCGATCTCGTACTATCGCACAAATTTTGTCCGGCGCCCGCACGGTTTGTTAATGCACTCTGAATGCATTCGACGGCCCGTCCGGAAGGAGCATAGACCGTTGTCCGATCGGCTACGCAGCGTGTCAGTTCGACGGTCAGTCCCGAGAATTTGATCCCGACTTATCGGGATCAGTCCAAGTATGCAGATGCGGAGCGTTGACATAAGTCACGCAACCAGGGGTGGTCCCTTACCGCTTCTGGGCCGAGAATATGCGGTGCGACCATTGCCCACGCACCGCACACAATCGCTGACCGCCCGCTCGGTTCCGATTTCGGAGAGCGCTCCGGACCGAATCGTACAAACCGCACTGGGTCGAATGCGCTTCGCATTCACACCAGAACAGATCGTCACAAAACGGGTTGCAGTTAGCGAATAATGCTCATATCGACATTTCTGGGTTCAAATCAGGCCGCGATCAACTTACGCTGGTCCCATCGCCGGAACAAGCCGGCCAGAGACTTTGGGAGAGCGGTCATGCGCGGCAACGAGTGGACCTGATTTCCGATAGCACAAAGGTCACGGTCCGGTATGCTGGCGTCACTCTTGGGTGTCGCTCCGATGGGGATCGATTGACCGCCGAACCGAAGGCACACCACAACGCGACCGATCGGCAGCTGCGGCTGCTCGTCGGTCTCGTGGTGTTTGTGGCCACGGTCGCGACGGCGGCAGCGCTTTATGCGATTGCCACGAAAACGGTGGAATTTCCGTCTCCATTGACAATCGTGGCATTGGCGGTGGCGGCGACGGCCTCCAACCGAGCCATGCTGACCGTGCGCATCCGCTCCACCAAATACGGCCAATCCTGGACCGAAATCGTCACCCTTGTCGGTTTGGCGGTGGCCCCACCGCCCTGGGTGGTCGTGTGCACCGCGGCCGGCATCCTCGTCGGCCGTCTCCTCAGCCGGGTCAGTCCGCTGAAGATCGCATTCGGAGTCGGCAAGGACATCGTCCTCGCCGCCGTCGGAGCCGGTGTCGTCTACGCCTTCCACGCCGCGTTCACCGGCGACACGCCGGAGTTCCACGTCGTCGCGCTGATCCTCGCGTTCCTCGCCATGACGGTCCTCGACGAGCTGCTCGTGCACCCCGTCGTCGCGCTTGCCACGCGGTCGCCGCTCCGCCAGCAGTTCCGGCGCTACCTCGACATCCGCGTCGGGCTCGCGTTCGCCCGGCTCGCCGTCTCGGTCGTCATCGTCTGGCTGCTGTCCGTCAACGGCGACGCCCAGGTGCTGCTGGTCGCGCCGCTGCTGATCCTGACCCTGCACCTGTGGTACTCCAGCCGCATCCGCAAGCGCGACGAGCGCGCCTCGTGGCAGCGGCTGGCCAGCTCCGCCGAGGCGCTCAACGACGTCGACCTGCGCCGCGTCATGGAGGTCGCGGTCGAGTGGACCCCGGACCTCTTCTCCGCCGACGGCGCCGAGGTCGAGGTCTTCGACCCGCCCATGCGCGTCCGCGGATCCGGTGGCAAGATCGACGCGGCCGGCGAGGGCGAGTGGCCGAGCGACGCCTACGTCATCACCACGGTGCTCGAGGACCGGCAGGACAAGACGCCCATCGGCGAGCTGCGCCTGCGCTTCCGCGGCCCGGTGCAGCTCAACGAGATGGAGATCTACAAGCTGCGCACCTTCTCCTCGGCGCTGAACACCGCTATCCACAACGCCTCCGCCTATGCGGAGCTCCAGCGGGTTGCCGTCGTGCACGCGCACGATGCCGCGCACGACGCGCTCACCGGGCTGGCCAACCGCCGACAGCTGCTCGACCAGGGCCAGCGAATGATCGCCGAGCGGCACGCCGACGGTGTGATCGCCCTGCTTCTGCTCGACCTCAACCACTTCAAAGAGGTCAACGACACGCTCGGGCACGCGGCCGGCGACGACGTGCTCAGGCAGGTGGCCGACCGGCTCAAGACGGCCGCCCACGCCGGCGACCTGGTCTCCCGGCTCGGCGGCGACGAGTTCGCGGTGCTGCTCACCGGCCTGCCCGCGCCGGCGATCGCCGCGCACCGCGCCGAACGCCTGATCGCCGCGCTGCGCGAGCCGATCGAGGTCGAGGGCATGCGGATCAGCATCGAGGCCAGCGGCGGCATCGCGACCGCGGCGAGCAGCGGCGGCATCGCCGAGCTGCTGCGCCGGGCCGACGTCGCGATGTACCAGGCCAAGCGCTCGGGCGGACGGATCGCCACCTACTCGCACGCCCGTGACACCGCCGACATCGGCCGGTTCGCGATCACGGGCAGCATGTCCAGCGCCGTCGCGGACGGCACGCTCACCGTCGACTTCCAGCCGATCGTCGACCTGGTCAGCGGCGAGGTCCGCGCCGCCGAGGCGCTGGCCCGCTGGCACCACCCCGACCACGGCACGGTCGACCCGCTGCGGTTCCTCGAGACCGTGGAACGCAGCGGCCTGCTGCCGGCGTTCGCCGAGGCCGTGCTCGACCAGGCGCTGCTTGCCTGTGTCTCCTGGCGGGAGGCCGGCTTCGACCTGCCGGTCGCCGTCAACGTCGCGCCGCGCAGCCTGCTCGACCCGCGGTTCCCCGGCTCGGTGATGACCCGGCTGCGCACCCACGACCTGCCGCCCGACCGGCTCATCCTCGAGCTGACCGAGACCCTGACGATCAGCCAGCTCGAGGTGGTCGACCAGGTGCTCGGCCGGCTGCGCGACGAGGGCGTCCGGCTCGCGCTCGACGACTTCGGCACCGGCTACTCGTCGTTGTCGGTGCTGTCGCGGATCCCCGTACACGAGCTGAAGATCGACAGCGAGTTCGTCACCGCGATGGAAACCTCGCCCGAGGCCGGCGCGGTCATCCGGTCGACGGTCGACCTGGGGCGCAGCCTCGACCTCGCCGTGGTCGCGGAGGGCGTCGACAGCGAGCCGCAGCGACGCGCGCTCTGGGAGCTGGGCTGCACCGCGGGCCAGGGCCAGCTCTTCGCCCGGCCGATGACGGCCGCGCGGCTGCTCGCCTCGCTGCACCGCGGCTCCGGCGGGCGGCCCGGCACGCTCGCGCCGGCGCTGCACGACGAGGGCGCCGTCATCCGGCTGACCCCGCACCGCCGGGCGGTGCCGCGACAGCGCAGCGAGCGTTTGCCACACTTGGGCGGATGATCACCTGGTCCCGGCTCGACCGCGCGGCCGGCGGCCTGGCCTTCGACCTCGGGTTGTACGCCGTCTCCGCGGGCTTCGCGGCGATCACGGCGGCCACCTCGACCCTGCTGCCGCACCGCGCATGGGGTGCGGTCGCGGCCTGGGGATACGCCGCCGCCGCGGTCGCCGTGCTCGTGCAGTGGCTCGCCGGCAACCGTGACCCGCGGGTGCGCGCGGCGATCGTCGGCGTCGCCTGGGTCGCCACCGCCTGGCTGCCGATGCTGATCCAGAGCGTCGAGCGGGCCGGCGGGCGCACCGACCGGGCGCAGGAGGAGGTGCTGGTCGTCGAGGACGGCGGCGGCCGGCTCCTGCACCACGGGACGCCGTACCTGTCCGACGACACGATCGCGCGCCTGCCCGTCGACGAGCGGTTGCTCGGCTATCTGCCGTACCAACCCGGTATGTCGCTGTTCGGCCTGCCCCGGGCGGTGGCCGGTGACGCGTGGTGGACCGACGCGCGGGTCTGGTTCCTGCTGGTCACGACCGCCGCGCTGGCCTTGGCCGTCGCGCTCGTCCGCGGGCCGCGGGTGTTGCGCGCCGTGCAGCTGACCACCGTGCTGCCGGTCTGTGCGCTCACGGTCGCGACCGGTGGCGACGACCTGCCGGTGCTGGCGCTGTGCCTGCTTTCCCTCGCGCTGTGCGCGCGGTCGCGCTGGGGCTGGGCCGGAGTCGCGGCCGGGCTCGCCGGTGCGCTCAAGCTGTTCGCGCTGCCGATCGTCGCCGTGCTGCTGATCCATGCGCTGACCCGGCGGCGGTTCGGTCGGTTCGCGCTCGGTGCGATCGGGTTGCCGGTGCTGGCGGTCGTGCCGCCGCTGATGCGCGACCCGGGCGCGTTGGTCGACAACGTGATCGGCTTCCCGCTCGGGCACGGCGTGGTGACCAGCCCCGCGGCGTCGCCGTTTCCCGGGCATCTGATCGCCTCCGGGTTGCCGGGCGGGCGGTTGATCGCCGCCGGCCTGCTCGGGCTGGCGGGCGTCGTGATCGCGGTGTGGCTCGTGCGGCGGCCGCCACGGACCGCTGCCGCGGCGGCCCTTTTCAGTGGGTACGGGCTGCTGGCGGCGATCCTGCTGATGCCCGCGACGCGGTTCGGTTACCTGCTCTACCCGGTGGCGCTGTTGGCCTGGGCGGCCGCGCTGCGCATGTCGGCCGGGCCCGAGGCGCCGCGCGATCGGGTGGAAGAGGAGACGGGCGGGCGCGCGACGGCGTACACCTGAATGGGTGGGGTCTTCGTCGTTTCCCAACCGGGTGGCGGGCGGCGCGGCGCTCGCTGACGCGCTGGCGGGCTACGCGCGGCGACCCGATGTGATCGTGCTCGGTCTGGTCCGCGGCGGCATGCCGGTCGCCGCGACCGTCGCCACGCGGCTCGGCCTCGCGCTGGACGCGCTGGTCATCCGCAAGCTGGGCGTGCCGTGGGCGCCGGAGGTCGCGTTCGGGGCGCTCGGCCCGGGCGGTGTGCTGGTGCGCAACGACGACGTGGCCTCACGGCTGGATCAGCGCGACATCGACGGCGTGTTGACACGGGAGTCGGCGGAGCTGGCGCGGCGGGAGGCGCACTATCGCGGCGGGCGCCCGCCGCTCGCGTTGCACGGCAAGGTCGCGGTGCTGGTCGACGACGGGCTCGCGACCGGTGCGTCGGCCCGGGCGGCGGTGGCGGTCGCCCGCGCGCTCGACGCCGCGCGGGTCGTGGTGGCCGTGCCGGTCGGCTCGGGGCGGGCCCTCGCCGCGTTGGAGCCGCTGGTCGACGAGCTGGTCTGTCCGCTGCGGCCGCCGGGGTTCGGCGCGGTCAGCGAGTTCTACGACGACTTCCACCAGGTGACCGACGGTGAGGTGGCCGAGGCGCTCGACTCGGCGCACGTGCGTCCACCCGGTACCGTCTAGTGATGCAGATGACCTGTCCGAAGTGTCGTGGCGAGATGCGGACCTACGAACGCAGTGGCGTGACCATCGACCAGTGCGGCGAGTGCCGGGGGATCTTCCTGGACCGCGGCGAGCTGGAGAAACTCTTCGAGGCCGAGGCCAACTGGAACCGTCAGCACGGTGGCGCCCCGGCGCCGGGCCAGCCGGCGCCGGCCGGTTACGCGCCCCCGCCCCCGCCGCCGCCGGGTGGGCACGGGCAGCCGGGCTACGGGCAGCCGAGCCACGTGCCGCCGCCGCCCCCGCCGGCGCACTACCCGCCGCAGCCGGCCTACGGCCAGCACGGCGGGCATTACGGATACCACGGCCACTACCGCCACAAGCGCCACAAGGGCTTCCTGGGCGAGCTGTTCGACTGAGCTTCCGGGCACGGGGCTGGTGGCCGTTGTCGGCTGCCGGCCCCGTGGTCGCATGAGATCGTCTAGATATGACGGCTCCCGCCCTCGGCGCGGCATATGACGCGATCACCGCGACGGTTCTTCCGTTGACGGACGACGACCTGCTGCGCGGTACGCGATGCCGCGGCTGGGTGGTCGCCGACGTGCTGTACCACCTGCTCGAGGACGCGCGGCGGGCACTGGTCACGTTCACCAGCATCGTCCCCGGACCGTCCGATGTGGATCACGTCGGCTACTGGTCGGCCTACCCGGGCAGCGGCGATCCCGTCGCCAGCCAGCACAACGCGTGGCTGACCCGCCGGGCGGCCGGCGCGTTCGAGCGGCCGGCGGCGATCGCGGCGGTGTGGGCGGAGACGGCGCCGGCCGCCGCCCGGGCCGCTCTCGCCGCCGACCCGGCGTCGTTCGTGGCGACCCAGGGGCACGTGCTCTCGGTGCCGGATTTCGTGGCGACGCTGGTCACCGAGGCCGTGGTCCACCATTTGGACCTCAGCGTGGCTTTGCCGGCCCCGGCCGCGCCGCCCACCGCCGCGCTGGACGTCGCCGTGTCCACGATGGATGGTCTGCTGAGCGACGAGGTGGTCCGGCCGATGAGCTGGTCGCCTACCGAATATCTGCTGAAGGCCAGCGGCCGGGAGCCGTTGACGCCGCGGGACCGGGTCGCACTCGGCGAGGCGGCCGGGTGGTTTCCGCTGCTGGGCTAGGTGTTTTGTCCGGTGAGGTTGGGGACGCGGCAGGCCGCGTTGATCGGCCGGACTGGCTCTAGATCGCCATGTCGACGAAGCGCGACAGGTGGAGCTGGGCGGCGACCGTCACCGTGTCGGTCGGGCCGTTCCGGTGCTTGGCCACGATGAAGTCGGCCTCGCCCGCGCGCGGCGACTCCTTGTCGTAGTAGTCGTCGCGGTGCAGCAGGATCACGACGTCGGCGTCTTGCTCGATCGAGCCCGACTCACGGAGGTCGGACAGCTGCGGCCGCTTGTCGGTGCGCTGCTCGGGACCACGGTTGAGCTGGCTCACGGCGATCACCGGGCACTCGACCTCCTTGGCGAGCAGCTTGAGGCCACGGGACAGGTCGGCGACCTCCTGCTGGCGGCTCTCGGTGCGCTTCGGCGAGGTCATGAGCTGCAGATAGTCGACCACGATCATCTTGAGGTCGTGGCGCTGCTTGAGCCGGCGGGCCTTGGCCCGGATCTCCATCAGCGTCATGTTGGGCGTGTCGTCGACGAACAGCGGCGCCTCGCTGATCTCGCCCATCCGGCGGGCCAGCTTGGTCCAGTCGTCGTCGGAGAGCTGCCCGGAGCGGAGCACGTGCAGCGGCACCCGCGCCTCGGCGGAGAGCAGCCGCATGACGATCTCCACTTTGCTCATTTCAAGCGAGAAGATCGCACTGGCACAGTTGTGGCGGATAGCCGCATTCCGGGCGAAGTCCATGGAGGCCGTGCTCTTGCCCAGACCGGGCCGGCCCGCGACGATCACGAGCTGGCCGGCGTGCAGGCCGTTGAGCAGGCGGTCGAGGTCGGTGAAGCCGGTCGGCACGCCGGTCATCACGCCGCCCTGCGCGCCGACCGCCTCGATCTCGTCGAGGGTCGGCTGCAGCATGTCGGCGAGGATCGCGAAGTCTTCGCTGACC
>NZ_JBFAIU010000069.1:0-28233 GCF_040654855.1 Asanoa sp. NPDC050611 | reverse complement strand
GGTGCCGCGGCCAACACCGCGGGCACGCTGCTGCGCGGCGGCCGGCCGTTCCGGCGCGCCGGCGGCGCGCTGCACCAGCACCTCGGCGTCTCCGCGTTCAGCGAGTACACGGTCGCGGCCGCCGAGTCGCTCGTGCCGGTCGACCCCGCCCTGCCGATGGACCGGGCGGCGCTGTTCGGCTGCGCGCTGCTCACCGGCGTCGGCGCGGTCGTCAACACCGCGCGGGCCCAGCCCGGCACCGCGGCCGTGGTGTTCGGCCTCGGCGGCGTCGGCCTCGCCGCCGTGATGGGCGCCCGGGCCGCCGGCTGCCACCCGGTCGTCGCGGTCGACCCGGTGGCCGGCAAGCACGCGATCGCCCGGGCGGCCGGCGCCACGCACACGCTCGGTGGCGGCGGCACCGACATCGTCGAAGCCGTCCGGGACCTCACGGGCGGCGGGGCCGACGTGGCGATCGAGGCGGTGGGCAACGCCGACGTGCTCGCCACGGCGTACGCCGCGACCCGGCGCGGTGGCACCACGGTCACGGTCGGACTGCCGGATCCCCGACAGCGGCTCACGATCCCGGCGGTCTCGCTGGTCGCCGAGGAGCGCACGCTGCGGGGTTCCTACCTGGGCGGCGCCGTGCCGCGCCGGGACATCCCCCGCTACGTCGCGATGTACCGGGCCGGGCTGCTCCCGGCCGACCTGCTGCTCGGGCCCAGGCTGGGCCTCGACGAGATCAACGAGGGCTTCGACGCCCTCGCGACCGCGGCGACCACCCGGCAGGTGGTGGTGTTCTAGTCCGGGTCCCAGCGGGTCGGGTCGCGGGTCAGCCCCAGCAGGTAAGTGACCGAGCAGGTCAAGGCGTCCGCCAGGTCGGGCAGCTTGCCCAGGTCGAGCCGGCGGCCGTTCTCCATCGCGCTCACCGTGCGGTTCGTCAACGGCAAACCCCGCCTGGCCAGCAGGTTGGCGAGGTCGGACTGCGTCAGGTCGAGCTGCCGCCGCCGCTCGCGGATCCTCCGGGCGCAGATCCACGCCCGCTCGGCGGTGCGGTCACTCGACAGGTCGTCCGGCGCGCTCACGACGATCGCCGCCTTCCCACTACGGAACGCGCCTAGTTTTCGCGGCATCGGGGAGTGCCGCAAGCGGTGACCGCGCTGGTCATCCGTGCGGGTGAACGGCCGTCCGGACGACACTGTGGACGGCTCTTGAGCGACCGGCCGCGCCCGGCCTATGCTGGCCGAAACAGCCGACATGATCGCTTTTGCCCAAACAACCCCTTACCACGCGCTGCCCCGTGGGATTCCCGCCGGATCCCTGATCACCACAGAAGTCGAGGTGCAGCAGCGCACATGGACATCGACGCGGCGCGGACCATCGCCGACACCGTCCTCTGCGCGGGCCCCGTGCTGCGGCCCTACCGGGCGGCCGGCCACCGGGACCCGAGCCGATGGCAGTTCGGCCTGCTGATGCCGGCCGACCTCGCCGCCGCCGACGAGTCGCTGTCGGCCGTGGCACAGACCGAGTGCCTGGTCGAGGCCGGTGGTCCCGTCCGGCTCCGGGTGCTGCTGCGGTTCCTGCAGGTCCAGCGCCGCGGCGTGTACCGCTGGCTGCCGGACTACGGCCGGTTCAAGCCGGTCGGCTCGCTCGACGTCGACGGCACCGCGGTCGTCTCCTGCGACGAGCCGGTGGAGCACGAGCGGCTCGTCGAGATCGACGACGGGACCCTGCGGGCCGCCGGTGCCCGGCTGACGGTGCGCGTACCCGGTGGCTTCGACCGCTCCGAGCTGCACGACACCCGCGGCGCCCTGGTCGGCCAGGTGGTCCGCCACCGCCGGCCGCTGTGCGCGATGCTCAACGTGAGCGCCGCGCCCGTGCCGGCACCCCGCCCGGCGTTGCGGCTGCGGGTCTGGGTCGAGAACCGCACCCGGGCCGGCGCGCACGGCGACGAGGTCGCGCTGACCACCGCGCTGGTGGCCAGCCACCTGATCCTCTCCGTCGAGGGCGGCGGCTTCGTGTCCATGGTGGACCCGCCCGGCTGGGCGGCGGAGGCCGTGGAGAACTGCGCCAACGTCGGGCTCTGGCCGATCCTCGCCGGCCCGCCCGGCCGGCACGACACCCTGCTCGCCACCCCTCGGATCCTCCGTGACCACCCCGGCGACCTGCTCGACAACGCGGTCGACGAGCTGCTCCAGCTGCGCAACCTCGCCGGCTGACGTTGCGGGACGGCCTGCGTCGCTACCGCGACCTGCTGCGCACCCCGGGCGTCGTTCGGATCGCCGTGCCGTCCCTGGTCGGCCGCCTGCCGATCGGCATGCTGACGCTGCTGTTCGTGCTGGTCGTCGCGGAAGGCACCGGCTCGTACGGCGCCGCCGGGCTCGCCACGGCGGCCAACTCGCTGCTGACCGCGCTGGTCGGCCCGCTGCTCGGCCGGCTGGCCGACCGCGGCCGGGCGGTCGGCGTGCTCGTCTGGTGCGGGCTGGCCCAGGCGGCGCTGCTCGTCGGCCTGGTGCTGGCGCTGCGGGCCGGCGCGCCGGCCTGGCTCGCGATCGTGCTCGCCGGGTTGGCCGGCGCGGTCAACCCGCCGATCGACCCCGTCACCCGGGCGGTGCTGCCCCGCATCACCACCGATCCCGAACAGGTGCGCACGGCGTACGCGCTGGACGCGATCGCCGTCGAGCTGACCTACGTGGTCGGGCCGGCGGTGGTCGGGCTGATCACCGCGGTCGCCGACGCGTACGTGGCGACGCTCGTGGCGGCCGCCGTGACCGCCGTGGGCTCGATCGGCCTGGCCACCGCCCACCCGGTCCGCCGGGGCTGGCCCGCTCCCCCGCCGGCCCGCCGCCGGGTGAGCCCCGTCCGGTCCGCCGGGATGCTCGTCGTGCTCGGGGTCGCGGGGCTGGCCTCCGTCGCGTACGGCCTCATGGAGGTGGCCATCCCCGCGCACGCGGCCGTCGAGGGCCACGCCGACCAGGCCGGCCTGCTGATCGCGGTGTGGAGCGTCGGCTCGATCGCCGGCGGGCTCTGGTACGCCGGCCGGACGTTCCGCACCCCGGCGTGGCGCCAGTACGGGATCCTGATGCTCGGCAACGTCGCCGGCTTCGGCGTGATCCTGCTTCAGCAGAACCTCTGGTCGCTGGCCGTGCTGCTGCTCTTCGCGGGCCTGTTCATCGCGCCGACCACGACGCTGGAGTTCACGCTGGTCGCGCAGCTGGTGCCGGACGAGTCCCGGGCCGAGGCGTTCACCTGGGCGAACACGTCGGTCTACCTGGGCTTCGCGGCCGGGTCGGCGCTGGCCGGCACCGCGCTCGCGTCGGTGCTCGGCACCCCGCACGGGCTGACCGTGGCCGGCGCCTGCGCGGTCGGCGCGGTCGCGCTGGGCGCCGTGCTCGCCTTCGCCGCCCGGGGTGCGCTGCGGCCGTCACCCGATTGAGGCGATCGCCGCCGACACACCGCACCATCGGAGCAGAATCGGGCGCATGGAGCTCATCGCCGCCTACCGCCGCGCGCTCGGGGGGTTCGGCGACCAGGTCGCCCGGATCCGCGCCGACCAGTGGACCGACCCGACGCCGTGCACCGAGTGGTCCGTGCGCGACCTGGTCAACCACCTGGTCTACGAGGACCGCTGGTCGGTTCCGCTGATCAACGGGGCGAGCCTGGGCTCGGTCGGCGACCGGTTCGAGGGCGACCTGCTCGGCGCCGACCCGGCCACCGCGGCCCGGGACGCCGCGGCCGAGTCGGTGGCGGCCGTCAGCGCACCGGGCGCGCTGGACCGGACGGTGGAGCTGTCGTTCGGGATGACGCCGGCGGAGGAGTACGTCCGGCAGCTGCTCGCGGACCACGTCGTACACGGCTGGGACCTGGCCGTCGCGACCGGCGCGGACCGTGACCTCGACGCGGACCTGGTGGGCGAGGTGGCGCGGTGGTTCCCGGCGAACGAGGCCGGCTACCGGGCCGGCGGTGCGATCGCGGCGGCCGTCGACGTGCCGGCCGGCGCGAGCGCGCAGGACCGGTTGATCGCGGCGTTCGGCCGTGACCCGGGCTGGCGCGGCGCCGGGCGACGCCATAGCTGAGGACCGCTCGCGCACGGCGTAGCCTGACGCCGTGCGTGCCGTCTTCTACGAGGCCTTCGGCTCCCCTCCGCAGGTCAGCGACCTGCCCGACCCGACACCGCCACCGGGCGGCGCGGTGGTGCGGGTGTCCGTGACCGGGCTGTGCCGCAGCGACTGGCACGGCTGGCGCGGCCACGACCCGGACATCGTGCCGCCGCACGTGCCCGGCCACGAGTTCGCGGGCGTGATCACCGAGATCGGCTCCGGCGTCACCCGCTGGCGGCCCGGCGACCGGATCACGGTCCCGTTCATCTGCGCCTGCGGTAGCTGCCCGAGCTGCCTGGCCGGCGACCAGCAGGTCTGCGAGAACCAGAGCCAGCCGGGCTTCAGCCGGTGGGGCTCGTTCGCCGAGCTGGTCGCCATCGAGCACGCCGACGTCAACCTCGTGCGCCTGCCGGAGACGGTCAGCGACGCGGCGGCGGTCAGCCTCGGCTGCCGGTTCGGCACGGCGTTCCGCGCGGTCGTCCACCAGGGCCGGGTCGCTCCCGGCGAGTGGGTGGCCGTGCACGGCTGCGGCGGCGTGGGCCTGTCCGCGGTGATGGTCGCCGCGGCCGCCGGCGCCCGGGTCCTGGCCGTGGACATCTCACCGCGGGCCCTGGAGCTGGCCCGGCGCGCGGGCGCCGCCGAGGTCCTCGACGCCTCCGCGGTCCCCGGCGGCCCGACCGACGTCGCGGCGGCGATCCGCGACCGCACGGGCGGCGGCGCCCACCTGTCCCTCGACGCGCTCGGCTCCTCCGTCACCTGCGTCACCTCGATCGAGTGCCTGCGCCGCCGGGGTCGCCATGTCCAGGTCGGGCTGCTGCCCGCGGTGACGGGACGGCCGGCGCTGCCGATGGACCGGGTCATCGCGTACGAGCTGGAACTGCTCGGCAGCCACGGCATGCCGGCACACGCGTTCCCGGAGATGCTCCGCCTGATCGAGGCCGGCACGCTGCGCCCCGACGAGCTGGTCACCGACCACCTCACCCTCGACGAGGCCCCGGCGGCGCTGATGTCGATGGTCCGCGCCCCGGTCAACGGCATCCGCCTGATCCGGCCGGGTTCGGCGCGGGGCTAAGCCAGCCGGAAGACCGACGTGTGCTTGCGGGTGACGCTCTCGAGCGCCATCGTCGTGGGCACCTCGTAGGAGGCGACCTCGGTGCCGACCGCGCCCGGGCGGAAGGCCCGGCCCGGATCGCCCGCGTACGCGTCGGCGCCGGCCTTGCGCGCCCGGCGGAGGAAGTTGAACATGCGGGTCGCGAACGACTGGCTGTAGTAGACGTCGCCGGCCAGGACGACGTCGGCGCCGGCCGGGCCGTCCAGGATGTCGGCCTCCTCGGCCGCGACGCTGACCCCGTTCGCGGCCGCGTTGACACCGACCGCGGCGATCGCCAGCGGGTCGATGTCGACCGCGCGCACGGAGGCCGCGCCGGCCTTGGCCGCGGCGATGCCGACCAGGCCCGAGCCGCACGCCACGTCGAGCACCCGGCGGCCGGCGACCACCTCGGGGTGGTCCAGCACGTACCGGGCCAGACCCTGGCCGCCGGCCCAGGCGAACGCCCAGAACGGCGGTGGCTGCTCGCTGCGGAACTGGCCCTCGGTCAGCTCCCAGAGCCCGATCGGCTCGTCGGCCTGGTGCAGGAGGATCTCCGGGATCAGCGGTACGGGCGTCAGGCGGGCGTGCAGCCGGACGAACGCGTCGGCGAGGTCGGTCATCAGTCGATGTTCTCCGCCCAGGCGCGCCAGTCGTCGAGCACCCCGTGCAGGGTCGGGGTGAGCCAGCCGGGCGCGGAGCGGCCGAACACGCCGGGTTCCATCGCGCCCGCTCCGTCGGGCAGCACGCCGACGAGGTCGTCCACGAGATCGGTCAGGTTGGACCAGTGCGCCAGCTCCGGCTCCGCGGGCCAGGCGCCGAGCACCACCCCGGCCGGCACCGCCCGGCGGGACAGCGCCTCCAGCGTCAGCGCGATGTGGTTGAGCGTGCCGAACCCGGCGCGGGCCACCACCACGGCCGGTGCGCCCAGCGAGACCGCCAGGTCCGCGACCGTCCACGGCTCGCCCGAGGGGCGCAGGCCCATCGGCACGAGCAGGCCGCCGTCGCCGTCGACGAGCACCACGTCGTGCTGGTCCGCCTGCTCCCGCACGGCGTCGACGACCGTGTAGAGCTCGAGCGGCTCCTGCTGGGCGACCCGCGCCGCGGCCAGCGGCGAGAGCGGCTCCGGGTAGGTCGCGATGGTGCGGGCGGCGGCGGGCGCGGCCAGCGCGCGGACTCTGTCCACGTCGGACAGCGCTCCGTCGGGCAGCCCGGTCTGTGCGGGCTTGACGACGGAAACCCGCAGCCCGGCCGACTGGGCCGCCACGGCCACGGCCGCGACCAGGATGGTCTTGCCGACCCCGCTGTCGGTGCCGGTGACCAGAACGGGGCCGGTCCACGCGTCGCTCACGCCGCGCACTCCACCACAAGGGGCGATGCCCGGTCAAAACCGCGCACGCGGGTCAACCGTCGAGATCCTCCGCGAGGAGGTCGAGAAGCAGCCCGTCGTGGAAGGTGCCGTCGGGGCCACGCTCGTAGCGCCGCAGCACGCCGACCCTTCGGAAACCCACCTTCTCGTACGCCCGGATCGCCGCCGCGTTGGCCGCGGCGGGGTCGATCACCAGGCGGTGGTGGCCGACGGTGCGGATGAGGTGCCGGGCCATCGTGCGTACGGCGTCGGTCCCGATGCCCTTGCCCTGGACGGTGGGTTCGAGGTAGATGTCCATGCCCGCGTGCCGGTACATGGGGTCCTCTTCCTCGTAGGTCTGCACGGCGCCGACCATCCGCCCGTCGACCTCGACCACGTAGGTGCGGTCGAGGTCCTCGGCCACCGCGGCCGGATAGTCGTCCTCGGGCCCCCACCACAGGGTGACCTCGGGCGCGGACCGGATAACGGCGAGCGGCGCTATGTCGGCGTCGTTCGCCGGACGGAGAAGCACGTACTCACCGGTCAAGGTGGTCATCTTTGGAAGGCTATCTCCGCCGAACCGGTCGAGCGACACGCTTTTCCCACCGGCACCGCGTGTCTCACAACCGCCGAGGTGGTGATCGTTCCGGCCGGTGCGCCGAGCGCCATCACACGCTGGTACCAGCGCTTTTAGCCTTTCGGAGGGGCCGCGAATAGGTAATTGGCCACTAAACTCGCTGCTGTCCGTGGAGCCGCGCGCGACTACGCGCAGCGGAGGACACGAGGGGGCGGATGTGGGCGCATCCGCCCCCTTATCAATGCCTGTGGAAACACCTCGCGGGCGCGACGCCGAACCGGCATCGCGCCCGCGAGGAAGGGCCCCTTCCCGCCGTCCCACGGGAAGGGACCCGGACCCATCCCCTACCCCCTCCGGCCCGGTCCCGCATCAGGATCGGCCCGTCGGAGCTTGCTCGGCGTCAGCCTGACGCCGAAGTCCTGACCGTCATGTCCGCGACGGTGCGTTCCGCAGTGGCACCGCCACGCTCGCGACCACGCCGTCGCGCTGGGCCGGCGCCCCGTGTCCCAGGCGCCGCAGCGTGCGTTCCATGCCGGGGTTGTCGGCGGCCGTGTGGGCCAGCACCGCCGCGCAGCCGAGCCGCTCGGCCCGGGCGAACGCGCGCCGCACCAGTGCCGTGCCGACGCCCCGGCGCTGCCAGCCGTCCTCGACGACCACCGACAGCTCCGCGCACGAGCCTTCCACGACCAGGTTGGCCATCGCGACGACGGTATCCACGGACGTGACGCCGGGCACCACGGCGAGCAGCGTCTGCGCCCGCGCCGGATCGAGCAGCCGCCGCAGCAGTGCCTGGCCCGGCATGCCGTCCGTCGTCAGGTACCGGCGCCGGCGGGTCGCCGGCGAGCAGCGCTCGTGCATGGCCACGAGGGCCGGCAGGTCGTCGGGCGTCGCCGGGCGCAGCGCCAGCTCCACGCCGTCCGGCAGCAGCAGCGTGGCGGTGTCGGCCGCGCGCTGCGCCGCCGCCGCGGCGATCTCGACCAGCGCCTGTGCCCGCGCGTACTCGGCCGGGGTGAAGTCGGGTGCCGACCGTTGCACGTCGTAGCGGCCGCCCGTCGGGTCGGGCAGCGCCATCCCGTGCGCGCGCAGGTCGGGCCGGCTCGGGCCGGCCGGCCGCCAGCTGACCGAGTCGGCGTCGAGCAGCGACCGCAGCGCGTCGCCGAGCGCGTCCGGGTCGCGGACCAGCCGGCCGGCCAGGCTCAGCGCCCGGGTCGGCTGGTCGGCCAGGCCCTGCGCCTCGGCCGGGGCGATCCAGGCGTCGCGGCCGCGACCGCGTTCGACGGCCGCCCGCAGGTCGGCCTCGGTCATCGTGTGCGGTGCGTCGACGAGGAAGTCGTCGACCGCGCCCGCTTCGGTGGTGTGCACCTGCACGGCGAGGATGTTGACCGCCTTGAGCGCCAGGCTCGCGGTCAGCACGGAGAGGAAGCCCGGACGGTCGTCGACCGTCGCGCGGATCCGCCAGAGTGTCATGCCGATCCCCCTTACGCGGCCGCCACCGGCGGCGCGCTCACCAGGTCGAGCCGGTCACCGAGGATCACCGCGGCGGCGCGGACCAGCTGGGCCATCCGGTCGACCTCGCTGACGTGGAACGAGGCGGCGGGCAGCTCGTCGCCGTCGGTGCGGGCCGCCACCAGCACCAGGCCCGCCCGGCCGAACGGCGCCACGGCGTACCGGATGCCGTCGAGCCCGTCGAACGGTCGCGCCCGCAGCGGCGTGACCTCCGGCAGCCGCGGTGGCTCCGGCGCCCGCCAGCTCGCGCAGACGACCGCCGGAGCCGCACCCGAGGCCGAACCGGACCGGGCCGCCCAGTCGGCCGGCACCACCGCGGCGGCCGCCCAGTCCGCGGCGAGCAACCCCGGCACGGCGTCGGCCAGCGTGGCCAGGCCGTCGGCCGGGTTGGCGGCGAGCTGTGCGAGCAGCTCGGCGTCGTGACCGCTGCTGGTGGGCGCGCCGATCGCCCGCCAGATCCCGTCGATGTGCACGCCCGGGATCGCACCGAGCCCCGCCTGCAAGCGGTCGAGCCGGGTGCTGCCCGGCCACACGACGGTGAAGTCGTCGACGGCCCGGCCACCCAGCCGTTCCAGCACGACCACCTGGACGATGTCGGCACCGGCGACGCCGAGCGTGCGCGCCACCTGACCGAGCGCCCCGGGGCGGTCTGGCAGGGTCACCCGTACCCGCAACAACATCCCGTCTCCCTCGCTCGCGTTACGTCCACCCTGCCGGTTGACCATTTCGTCCCTGTTGCCGCGCCGTGTCTCGCCAGCTACAACCTCGGCTTGACACCATGAACCGCGTGCCCTCAACTGTTCAGATGACCGAGGAGGGGCCGGCTGGGCTCGATCTGCGTAGTCTGTCCGGCTACCTGGGCACCCCGGTGTCCGCCACGCTGATCCCCGGCGGGCGGTCCAACCTGACCTACCACCTGATCGCCGGCGGCGACGACCTCGTGCTGCGCCGGCCGCCGCTCGGCCACGTGCTGGCCACCGCACACGACATGGGCCGCGAGTTCCGGGTGATCTCGGCGCTGGCGGAGACGCCGGTGCCGGTGCCGCAGGCCGTTCGGTTCTGTCCGGACGACACGGTCATCGGCGCGCCGTTCTATCTCATGCGCCGCGTCGAGGGCACGGTGTTCCGCAGCGTGGAGCAGACCGACCCGCTGGGCGCGGACCGGCGGCGCGAGCTCGCGTACACCATGATGGACACTCTCGCGGCACTGCACTCGGTGAAGCCCGACGAGGTGGGGCTGGGCGACTTCGGCCGGCCCGACGGCTTCCTGGCCCGCCAGGTCAAGCGGTGGAGCGGCCAGCTCGACAAGTCCCGCAGCCGCCCGCTGCCCGAGGTCGACGCCCTGCGCGACCGGCTCGCGGCGACCATCCCGGCACCGACCGGCCCGGGCGCGATCGTGCACGGCGACTACCGGCTCGACAACCTGATCGTCGCTCCCGACGGCGGCGAGATCCGTGCGGTGCTCGACTGGGAGATGGCCACGCTCGGTGACCCGCTCGCCGACCTGGGCCTGCTGCTGACCTACTGGGACGTGCTCGGGGGTCCCGCCGCGGCCGGTGCCGCGGGCGTCGTCTCCACCGGGCTCGGCCCGCGCGCCGGCTTCCCGGACGGTTCGCGGCTCATCGAGCGATACGTGGCGGCCGGCGGCGTCGACGTCGGCCCGCTCGACTGGCACGTGGCACTCGGCTGTTTCAAGCTCGCCGTGATCTCGGAGGGCATCTACTACCGGTACACACTCGGCCAGACCGTTGGCGCGGGCTTCGAGCGGTTCGCCGAGATGGCCGCTCCGCTCACCGCCCACGGGCTCGCCGCACTCGCATCCGTGGAGGGCTGATGGACTTCGGGTTCGACCAACGCACCGGCGAGCTGCACGAGGCGGTCAACGACTTCCTGACCGACCACGTCTACCCGGCCGAGCCGATCTTCGCGGCCCAGGTCGAGCAGGCGGACAACCCGTGGACCCGGCCGCCGGTGGTCGACGAGCTCAAGGCCGAGGCCCGCCGGCGCGGGCTGTGGAACCTGTTCCTGCCGGGTTCGCGCGGCGCGGGCCTGACCAACCTCCAGTACGCGCCGCTGGCCGAGCTGCTGGGCCGCAGCCCGCACCTGGCGCCGGAGGCGCTCAACTGCGCCGCGCCGGACACCGGCAACATGGAGCTGCTGGCCGAGTTCGGCTCCGCGGAGCAGCAGGCGCGCTGGCTCACCCCGCTGCTCGAGGGCACGATCCGCTCGGCGTTCTGCATGACCGAGCCCGAGGTGGCCTCCTCCGACGCGACCAACATCGCGACCACGATCCGGCGCGACGGCGACTCCTATGTGATCGACGGCCGCAAGTGGTGGTCGTCGGGCGCGATGGACCCCCGCTGCGAGATCTTCATCGTGATGGGCAAGACCGACCCGGCGGCCGAGCGGCACAAGCAGCAGAGCATGATCCTCGTGCCCCGGGACACCCCGGGCGTGACCGTGCTCCGCGGCATGACCGTGTTCGGCTTCACCGACGGCACGCACGGCGGGCATGCGGAGATCAGCTTCGAGGGGGTACGCGTACCCGCGTCGAACCTGATCGCGGCCGAGGGTGACGGCTTCGGCATCGCACAGGCCCGGCTCGGCCCCGGCCGGATCCACCACTGCATGCGCCTGATCGGCATGGCGGAACGGGCGCTGGAGCTGCTGTGCGCCCGCGTGGCGTCGCGCGAGGCGTTCGGCAAGCCACTGGCCGAGCAGGGCGTGGTGCGCGACTGGATCGCGGAGTCGCGGGTGCGGATCGAACAGGCCCGCCTGCTGGTGCTGAAGACCGCGTGGCTGATGGACACGGTCGGCAACAAGGGCGCGCACACCGAGATCCAGGCGATCAAGATCGCAACGCCCTCGATGGCGGAGTGGGTGATCGACAAGGCGATCCAGGCGCACGGCGCGGCCGGTGTCAGCCAGGACACGCCCCTCGCGGCGCTCTGGACGTCGGCCCGCACGCTGCGCCTGGCGGACGGCCCCGACGAGGTGCACCGCGCGTCGCTGGCCCGGCGCGAGCTGCGGAAGTGGTCGCTGGCCTGAGCTGGTCTCCGGGACCGGCGCCGGTGGCGGGGACGACCGTCGGGGGTGCCTCGTCGGGCTCGCGACGATAATCGGTTGTGCGAGCCCGGCTCGCGGTTGGCACGATGGGCGTCGTGCCTGACGACCTCACGCTGCACCCGACCTACCCGGTCCGGACCGAGCGGCTGCTCCTGCGCCCGCTGACCGACGCCGACACCGATGCGCTCCTGGCCTACCGGAGCCTCCCGGACGTGTGCCGCTATGTCCCGTTCGCGCCGATGGACAAGGCCGTGATCACGGAACGGCTGGCGGGCATGTGGTCCGTGACGTCGCTGACCGACGAGGGCCAGGCGCTGACCCTCGGCATCGAGCTGGCCGCCACGGGCGAGCTGGTCGGCGACGTGGTGCTGTTCTTCCACAGCCGCACCCACCGCGGCGGCGAGATCGGCTACGTGGTCAACCCCGCTTTCGAGGGCAACGGGTACGCGACGGAAGCGGCCCGGGCCCTGCTGAAGCTCGGCTTCGAGGATCTGGGCCTGCACCGCAACGTCGGCCGGATCGACGAGCGCAACGAGCCGTCGGCCAAGGTCCTGCGCCGCCTGGGCATGCGCGCGGAGGCCCGGCTGGTGCAGAACGAGTGGTTCAAGGGCGAGTGGAGCACGGAACTCGACTTCGCGATGCTGGCCGAGGAGTGGCGGGCGCAACGATGATCGTGCTCCCGTACGACCCCGCCTGGCCCTCGCACGCGGAGCGCGCGATCACGTCGGTCTCGAGCGCTCTGGGCGACCTGATCGTCGCGATCGAGCACATCGGCAGCACGGCGGTCCCGGGCCTGGCGGCGAAGCCGGTCATCGACCTGATGGCGGCGGCACCGTCGGTCGCCGCGGTGGCTGTCTCCTCCGCCTCGCTGGCCACGATCGGCTTCGTCCGCTCGGAGCCGACGATGCCGGAGCGCCTGTTCTACCGCCGCGAGGGCGAGCCGGTCGCCTACCACCTGCACATCGTCAGCGCGACCTCGTGGGAGACCCGCAACCAGCGGATCCTGCGGGACCACCTGCGCGGGAACGCGGCGGACCGGGAGGCGTACGGCCGCCTGAAGCAGGACCTGGCGGCCGGGGGCGGTGACGGAGAGGCGTACACCCGGGCGAAGACGGCCCTGATCCAACGCATGGTCGACACGGCCCGCACGGCCCGCGGCCTCCCACTGGTCGACGTCTGGGAAGAATGAGCCTGGCCCGGCCGAACGCCGCGGCTAGATAAGTCGGTCCACGGCGATGTCGAGGGCCGGCCGGCTCGGCCGTCTCGTCGAGCAACCCGGCCAGCCGGCGGCTCACCCGTTGGTGACGTTTGCCCGTGCCCAGGCGTCTCAGAAGCGAAGGGCGACGCCTAGTCGACGGATGACGTCGGCCTCCATCTCGTCGATGGTGTCGTCGGGTGGGGCGTGTTCGGTGATGGCCGCCCCGATGACGTTGTCGATGCCCGACAGCACCGACACCAGGCGGTCCGGGGTGACGCCGTCGGGCTCCGGGTAGCCGATCGACCCGAACGACAACGGGTCCAGGACGTCCAGGTCCACGTGGACGTAGACCGGGCCCGACAAGCCCTCGACCGCCCGCTCCAGGTCCGCGACCCCGTGGGCGCGGAGGCCCGAACGTTGCAGGTAGTCGTGCTCCGTCCGGTCCCCGGCCCGGACCCCCGCCAGGATCACCTGTGCCGGGCGCAGCGGGTCGGTCGGGAGCAGCGGCGCCGGGCCGTCGCCGAGGAGCGTGCGCAACACCATGCCGTGGAACGAGCCCGACGGCAGTGTCCGGGGTGTGTAGAGGTCCGGGTGCGCGTCGAACCACAGCACCGTGAGGTCGTCGCCGTGGCGGGCGCGGGCCGCGGCGATCGGGGCCAGGTCGACGCCGCACTCACCGCCCGCGACCAGGACCGGGCCGGTGATGTCGGCCAGTGCCGCCGCCACCAGGCCCAGGTTGTCGACCAGCACGTCGAGCGCTTTCACGCCCTGGTCGAAGCTGCCGGCGTCAGCGCGCACCGGGACCGTCACCACCGTGTCCGCCGGCACCAACGATGCCGTCCGGTGCGCGCCGGCCGCCAGGCGGCGCGCGCCGGGAGCGCTCGAACCCTGCCATTGCGGTACGCACAGCGCCGTCACCATCAAGCGACCGTAGCGAACTCAGCGCAACCGCTGCCATTCCTCCCGCGCCGCCGTGTGCCAGGCGTCGCGGCGGCGGCGGAACAGGTCCGCGGCCGCCTTCCCGTGCCACCCCGCGGGCAGCAGTGCGGGTGGCAGGGCCGGGTCGATCCGCGGGAAGCGCCGCCACGAGTGCACCAACTGGACGGTGCGCGCCAGCGGGTCGCCGGCCGCGGCCCCGGCGAACTCGGCGAGGAACTCGGCGTACGCCGTGTCGACCTCAACCAGGTCCCAGGCTGCGCCGACCATCGCGGCCAGTGACCCGCCCGCCAGGTGCGAGGCCAGGAAGACCTGGCCGTCGGCGACGCCGGCGGACGCCAGCACCGAAGCGGCCTCGGCGGCCCGGTCGGCGTGGGTGCTGATCCACACCCCGGGCGCCGGCGTGCCGAAGCCGGCCCACGTCAGCCGGGTGCGCAACAGGTGCCGCGCCGCCCGTGCGGTCTCCGGCACGCGGGCGAGCACGATCAGCCACTGCCCGTCCCACCGCCGCTGCCCCGCCTCGAAGCCGTAGATGCGTTCCGCGCCTTCGGTCAGGAACCGCTCCGCCGTCGGTGTCAGTCGCCACTGCGTGCGCCGGCCCGCCCGCGCCGAGGAGAGCAGGCCGTCGGCGGCCGTGCGGGTCAGCGCCTGCCGGGTCGCCTTCTCCTCGACGCCGAGCCGGCCGAGCACGTCGATGAACGCCGAGGTCAGCGCGCCGCCGCCGGTCGGGAGCACGAACTCGCCGAGCACGGTCAGCAGCAGGCCACGGGCGCTCTCCGCACCGCCGGCGTGGCGCCGCGACGCGCTGACCGGCAACGATTCCACAGCCGGCGAATCTACTACATCGTCTTGACGTACCACGACGTAAATGTAGAGTTTCGACTTGGAGGCAGCGATGACCATCGAGTTCCAGGTGGATCCCGCGCGTTACCGGCACTGGCGGCTGACCGTCGACGGCCCGGTCGCCACGCTCGCCATGGACGTCGACGAGCAGGGCGGGCTGCGACCCGGCTACGAGCTCAAGCTCAACTCGTACGACCTGGGCGTCGACATCGAGCTCTACGACGCGGTGCAACGACTGCGGTTCGAACATCCGGGTGTACGCGTGGTCGTGCTCACCAGCGCCAAGGAGAAGGTCTTCTCGGCCGGCGCCAACATCCGGATGCTGGCCGCCGCGGAGCACGGCTGGAAGGTGAACTTCTGCAAGTTCACCAACGAGACCCGCAACGGCATGGAGGACGCGTCGGCCCACTCCGGCCAGGTGTGGCTGGCCGCCTGCAACGGCTCCGCGTCCGGCGGCGGCTACGAGCTGGCCCTCGCCTGCGACCACATCATGCTCGTCGACGACCGGTCCTCGGCCGTGTCGCTGCCGGAGCTGCCGCTGCTCGGCGTGCTGCCGGGCACGGGCGGGTTGACCCGGGTCACGGACAAGCGCCTGGTCCGTCGCGACCGCGCCGACTACTTCGCCACCCGCGCGGAGGGCATCGGCGGCAGGCGGGCCGCCGCCTGGGGTCTGGTGGACGAGGTCGTTCCGCCTCCACAGTGGACCATCAAGGTGGCGGAGCGGGCGGCCGAGCTGGCGGAAGGATCCAACCGCCCCGGCGACGCGACCGGGATCAGCCTCTCCCCGCTGGCGAAGACCCGCACCGCGACCGCGATCGCCTACCGGCACGTCAGAGCCGACCTCGACCACGACCGCGGCTGCGCCGAGATCACGGTCGCCGGCCCCACCGCAGCACCGGGCGCGCCGGCGGACGACGCCTTCTGGACCCTCGCGATGACCCGCGAGCTTGACGACCTCGTCCTCGACCTGCGCACCAACGAGCCCGAGCTGGGCACCTGGCTGCTGCGCACCACCGGCGACGCCGACCTCGTGCTGGCGCACGACGCGCTGCTCCTCGCGCGAACCGCGGACGACTGGCTGGCCAACGAGATCGTCCTCTACCTGAAGCGCACGCTGAAACGGCTCGACGTCACCAGCCGCAGCCTGATCGCCCTGATCGAGCCGGGCTCCTGCTTCGCCGGCTCGCTGCTGGAACTGGCCCTCGCCGCCGACCGCTCGTACCACCTGGCGGGTGTCTTCGAGGACGAGGACCCGGATGCGTCACCGGCCGCGATCACGGTCGGGCCGATGAACCTCGGCCCGCTGCCTATGGGCAACGACCTGACCCGGCTGGCCACGCGGTTCGTCGGCGACCCGGGCGCGCTGGCGGCGGTCGAGGAACACCAGGGCAAGCCCTTGCCCGCCGACGACGCCGAGCGGCTCGGCCTCGTCACGTTCGCGCCCGACGACCTGGACTGGGCCGACGAGGTGCGGATCGCGGTCGAGGAGCGGGCCAGCTTCAGCCCGGACGCGCTCAGCGGGCTGGAGGCCAACTACCGCTTCCCCGGCCCCGAGACCATCGAGACGAAGATCTTCGGCCGGCTCTCCGCCTGGCAGAACTGGATCTTCCAACGCCCGAACGCCGCCGGGCCGGAGGGTGCGTTGCGCCGCTTCGGCACCGGGCAGCGCGCCGACTTCGACCGGAGGCGGGTCTGACATGGCGAACGCCGACTACTCCGAGAAGATCCCCAACAACGTCGAGCTGCGCGAGGACCGGCGCCTGCAGCGGGCGCTGGAGTCGTGGCAGCCCAACTTCCTGCACTGGTGGGAGTCGATGGGCCCGGCGCTGCCGACCCGCGACGTCTACCTGCGCACCGCGGTCAACGTCGGCCGCGAAGGCTGGGCACACTTCGACCACGTGCCCATGCGGGACTACCGGTGGGGCATCTTCCTCGCCGAGCGCGACCGCGACCGGCGGATCGCCTTCGGGCAGCACAAGGACGAGCCCGTCTGGCAACAGGTGCCGGGCGAGTACCGCGCCGACCTGCGCCGGCTGATCGTCATCCAGGGTGACACCGAGCCGGCCTCGGTCGAGCAGCAGCGCAACCTGGGCGCCACCGCGCCGAGCCTCTACGACCTACGCAACCTGTTCCAGGTCAACGTGGAGGAGGGGCGGCACCTGTGGGCGATGGTCTACCTGTTGCACGCCTACTTCGGCCGCGAGGGGCGCGAGGAGGCCGAGGAGCTGTTGCACCGCAACTCCGGCAGCGTCGAGTCGCCGCGGATCCTGGGCGCGTTCAACGAGGAGACGCCGGACTGGCTGTCGTTCTTCATGTTCACGTACTTCACCGACCGCGACGGCAAGTACCAGCTCGGCACGCTCAAGGAGTCGGCGTTCGACCCGCTGTCGCGCACCTGTGAGTTCATGCTCAAGGAAGAGGCGCACCACATGTTCGTCGGCACGACGGGCATCGACCGCGTCGTCGAGCGCACGGCGCAGCTCATGGTGGAGAACGACGTCGACGACGTCGGGCCGCTGGGTGCCATCCCGCTGAAGGTCATACAGAAGTACCTGAACTTCCATTACTCCGTCTCGCTCGACCTGTTCGGCTCCGAGACGTCGACCAACGTGGCCAACTACTTCACGTCCGGCCTCAAGGGACGGTGGTCGGAGGAGCGGCGCGACGACGACCACCGGCTGACCGACGACGCCATCATGGTCGACGCGGTCACCGACGACGGCGAGATCGGCCAGGTCGAGGTGTCCGCGCTGATCGGGCTCAACACCGACCTGCGCCGGGAATACATCGCCGACTGCCAGAACGGGGTCAACCGGTGGAACCGGATCCTCGCCAAGGCCGGGTTGCCACAACGCCTGCAGCTGCCGCACATCGCCTTCAACCGGCGGGTCGGCGCGTTCAAGGCCATCGAGTCCACTCCGGACGGTGAGCTGATCTCGGCAGCGGAGTGGGAGCGGCGCAGGAGCGCCTGGCTCCCGACCGAGCTCGACAAGACGCACGTCCGGTCGTTGATGCGGCCGGTGCACGAGCGGGGCAAGATCGCCGCGTGGATCGCGCCGCCGCGACAGGGCATCAACGGCAAACCGTTCGAGTACGAGTACGTCCATCTCGCCTGACACCGGGACGGCTGCCCATGACCGAGCTGTTCAACGCCTGCGCGTACCTCCTCGACCGACAACTCGCCGACGGCGACCGGCTGGCGCTGACCGGCGCACCCGGCGAAGTCACGTACGCCGAACTGCACGACCGGGTCTGCCGGGCGGCCGCCGGCCTGCGCCGGGCCGGCGTGCTGCCGGAACAGCGCGTCATGCTGTTCATGTCGGACTCACCGGAGTTCGTCGCGGTCTTCCTGGCCGCACTGCGGATCGGCGCGGTGCCCGTGCCGGTGTCCACGATGCTGCGTGCCGACGGGCTGGCCGCGCTGCTGGCCGACAGCCGCGCCCGGCTCCTCGCGGTCACGCCGGAGTTCGTCGACCTGGGCGCGTCGGCGGTCGCGGACCTGCCCGAGCCGATCCCGGTGCTCGACCCGGTGCGCCTCGACGATCTTGCCGCCGGCACGGCCGACCCGTCCGTCTACCCGACGGTGGCGGACTCTCCCGCCTTCTGGCTCTACACGTCCGGCACGACCGGCAAGCCCAAGGGCGCCATGCACCGGCACGGCGCGATCCAGGTCGTCTGCGAGACCTACGGCGAGCAGGTGCTCGGGATCCGCCCCGGCGACCGGTGCCTGTCGGCGGCCAAGGCCTTCTTCGCGTACGGCCTCGGCAACTCCCTGCTCTTCCCCCTCTCGGCCGGTGCCTGCGCGGTGCTCGAGCCGACGCCGGCCCGCCCGGACCTCATGGTCGAACGGGCGCAGAAGTACGGCGCGACGCTGTTCTTCGCCGGCCCGACCTTCTTCGCCAACATGCTCCGCGCGGACCTGTCGCCGAGCTCCCTCTCCGGTGTGCGGCTCGCGGCGTCGGCCGGCGAGGCGCTGCCGGCCGGGCTCTACGCGCGCTGGACCGCGCACTTCGGCGTGGACATCATCGACGGCATCGGGATGACCGAGATGCTGCACATCTTCCTGTCGAACCGGCCCGGGTCGGTGCGGGCCGGGACGACCGGGGTGGCGGTGCCCGGCTACGACCTGCGGATCCTGGACGACGAGGGCCGCGAGGTGCCGGACGGCAGCCCCGGGACGCTGTTCGTGCGGGGCGACTCGACGGCGACCGGCTACTGGTCCCGCTACGCCGCCTCCCGCCAGGTGTTCCAGGGCGAGTGGCTGCGCACGGGCGACACGTACATCAAGGAGCCTTCCGGCTACTACCGCTGTCTCGGGCGCACCGACGACGTGTTGAAGGTCAGCGGCATGTGGGTCGCGCCGGCGGAGGTGGAGAACCGCCTGCTGGCCCACCCGAGTGTGGCGGCCGCGGTCGTCGTCGGCGCACCGGACGCCGACCGCCTGGAGAAGGCGGTGGCGTTCGTGGTGCTCAAGTCGGGCCGGCGGGCCACGGAGGCGGAACTGGTCGAGTTCTGCCGCGACGGCATGGAGTCCTTCAAGCGCCCGCGCCGGGTGGTCTTCGTCGACGGCTACCCGACGACGGCGACGGGCAAGATCCGCCGGGTGGAGCTGCGGGCGACCGCGTCGCGGGTGTTGGGGGACGGCTGATGCTCGACGGGATGCCACTGGTCGACGCGCACATCCACGCCGCGCGGCTGACGACGTTGAAGCTGGCCTGGAAGCAGTGGGCGCAGGACTTCGGCGACCCGGCGCTGCTCGCCGCGGTCTACGACGCGTCCGGGACGGTGGAACCGGCGCGGTTCGACGCCTATCTGGCCGCGGAGGGCGTCGACGTGGCGCTGGTGCTCAGCGAGTACAGCCCGAAGGCGACCGGCATCCAGGCGGTCGAGGACATGCTGCCGCTCACCGCGTACGAGCGGGTGAAGCTGATCGCGAACGTCAACCCGCACCTGCACTACCCGATCGACGAGGAGCTGCGCCGGCAGCTCGACCTGGGCGCGGTGGCGCTCAAAATCCACCCGGTGCACGGCGGCTTCGCGGCGGACGACCGGGCCCTCTATCCGGCGTACGAGATCTGCCAGGCCCTGGGCGTGCCGGTGGTCGTCCACTGTGGCACGAGCACGTTCCCGGGTTCGCTGAACCGCTACGGCGACCCGGCGCTGCTGGACCGGGTGCTGCACGACTTCCGCTCACTCAACCTGGTCCTGGCCCACGGCGGCCGAGGCTGGTGGTACGACGCGGCGGCGTTCCTGGCCCTGACGTACGACCGGGTCTGGATCGAGCTGTCGGGCCTACCCCCGAAACGGCTGAAGGACTACTACGCCCGCCACAACTGGCACCGCCTGAGCCGCCGCTTCATCTTCGGCACGGACTGGCCGGGCGTCCCCGGCATAGCCCACAACGCCCGCGCGGTGGCGGCCCTCTGCCCGGACGACGAAACGGCCCGCCTGGCCCTGGCCGGCAACGCGGCGGAGGTCTACCACCTCAAGCTCCCGGACTGAGCGGCCTCGCCGCTCGCCTCTGGCATCGCGGTGGACCGACCTGCCCGGCCCGTGCGAGCCTGGCGATCATGTATGTAAAGGCAGCCGTCACCCTCACCTGCAGCTACGACAGCGAGGCGGACGCGGCCAAGGTCTACCTCGATGCCGAGGGGCACGTCCTCGGTCTCGAAATCATCGGCGCGCGCGAACAGCT
Organism: Asanoa sp. NPDC050611; assembly: GCF_040654855.1. Lineage (NCBI taxonomy): Bacteria > Bacillati > Actinomycetota > Actinomycetes > Micromonosporales > Micromonosporaceae > Asanoa > Asanoa sp. NPDC050611. The sequence goes on along the minus strand of NZ_JBFAIU010000069.1, from coordinate 7,901 downwards.
CCCGACCGCGCTGCTGCGGGCGATCCTCGACGCCGGGACGTCGGCGTGAGCCGGGTCGTCGTCGCTGACCTGCGCGCCGCGCTCGCGCGGTTGCTCGACGCGGTCGAGGGCGAGCATGGTCCGGAGGTCGACCTCGATGCCGACTTCTACTGGACGGTCGCCCAGGACAACAGCGCCTACCGCTTCGACACCGCCAACCCCGCGCTCACCGTCGGCTCGCTCAGCGACGACGTCGACGAGCTGGCCGCCCTGCCCGCAAGCACTCGCTGACGCTTCCCGAGGTACGCGCTACGGTGCTCCCGACCACACGGGAGGATCAAGGTGGGCACCAAGACAGCGCTGCTCGTGTTCGGCGGTGGCGAGCTGCGTGACGGCCCGGCGGCGTTCCCGGTGCCCGATCGGGCCGAGATGGCCGCGCTCGCGCGGGCGGTGCATCCCGGCTACGGCGTTGAGGACGCCGGGGAGCGGTCGCTCGGCGACAGCCTCTATCCCGACGATGGGCTGCTCTTCGCCACCCGGATCGGCACCACCGTGATCCTCGCCGACCGGCGGTTCCAGCGGCTGTCGCCCACCGAGCTCCCGGAGCACCTGCGCGAGATCGCCGGTGACCGGCGCGTGGTGCTGCACGCGATGCACTCCGTCGTCGACGCGTTCAGCTTCGCCGTCTGGGAGCAGGGCCGGCTCGTGCGCGCGGTCAGCCTCTCCCACGGCGACGGCATCGTCGAGGACATCGGTGAGCCGTTCCCGTTCGAGCGTCCGTACCGGGACCCGCTGCCGTTCCACCCGCTCGAGCTCGGCGAGGCCGCCCTTGCCGACCTGTTCCCGTTCGACCTGCTGGACGTGCCGATGTGCGGCTTCCGGCTCGTCGACCCCTCCGGCGAGGAGCAGGCTCGGCGGGCCGCCCTCGAGGCGCTCGTCAGCCGGATGGGTTCGCCGAAGCGGTACAGGCTCGTGGACGGCGAGCTCAGGCCGGTCTAGGCCGTCTCGCGCTCCACCATCCACGTGTCCAGCAGGACGTGCGGCTGGGCGATCTCCTCCCGGCGGATCCGGGACACCAGCAACCGCGCCATCTCGCGGCCCATTTCCTCGATCGGCTGGTGGACCGTGGTCAGCGGCGGGTTCGACTGGCGGGCGATCGGGGCGTCGTCGAAGCCGACCACCGCCACGTCCGACGGGATCTGGCGGCCCGCCTCCTGCAGCGCGCGGACCGCGCCGTACGCCATCGGGTCCGAGGCCGCGAAGACGGCGTCCAGGTCCGGATTGTCCGAAAGCAGCTGGCGCATCGCGGCCATGCCGCTGGCCTCGCTGAAGTCGCCGTACGCGATCAGCTTCTCGTCGACCGACGCCCCCGTCGCCTCGATCGCCTGGCGGTAGCCGGCCAGCCGGGTCACGCCCGCGCCCATGTCCTGCGGCCCCGCGATCGTGGCCACCCGGCGCCGGCCCCGGCCGAACAGGTATTCCATGGCCTGCCGGGCCCCGCCCGCGTTGTCGACGTCGACGTAGTAGGCCTCCTGCGCGTCCGGCTGCAGCATCCGGGCCGGCCGGCCGCCCAGCACCGCCGGCAGGCCGCGCTGCTCCAGCAGGGTCGGCAGCGGGTCCGCGTCGTGCAGCGACAGCAGCAGGACCCCGTCGATGTGCTGGTTGGTCAGGTGGTGCTCGATCCGCTCCCGCTCCGCCGGCGACTGGGCCATCGCGAGCCACAGCTGCATCGACGTGTCGAGCAGCCCCGAGCTGACCCCGCGGACGATGGCCGCGAAGAACGGCTCCGTGAAGACCCGCTCCTCGGACTCCGAGACGACCAGGGCGACCGAGTCCGTCCGCTGGGTGACCAGGGCGCGGGCGGCCCGGTTGGGCACATAGCCCAGCTCCGCGATCGCTGCCTGGACCGCCGCGCGGGCCTCCGGGCTGACCTGCGGCGAGCCGTTGACGACCCGGGAGACGGTGCCCCGACCGACCCCGGCCCGCGCGGCGACCGCGTCGAGGGTTGGTCGGCCGAGGGACCGGGTGCGCTGGGTCGTCATCTTCTCGCTCCTCCGCCGGCCTACACCGCGCCTTATTCTGCGGCCAGTCCGTTACGTCGGATCACTTCGGCGTACCACCTGGCGCTGGTCTTCGGGGTGCGGAGCTGCGTGGCGTAATCGACATGAATCAGGCCGAAACGCTTCGTGTAGCCCCACGCCCATTCGAAATTATCCATCAGCGACCAGGCGAAGTAGCCCCGCAGGGGCACCCCGGCCGTGATCGCCTCGTGGCAGGCGCGCAGGTGGGCGTCGAAGTAGGCGACCCGCTGCGGGTCCGGCACCTCGCCGTCGACCACCTCGTCGACGAACGCGGCGCCGTTCTCCGTGACGTAAAGGGGCACCGCCGGATACGACAGGTGCAGCCGGGTCAGCGTCTCGACCAGCCCGGGCGCGTCGATCTCCCAGTTCATATCGGTGACGGGAAGGCCTCGGGTGACGAACCGGACATCCGAGCTGCCGGGCCACGAGGTCTGCTTCCGCCAGTACGGCTCGGGCTCCGCGCCGGGCACCGGGCCCGCGACGACGTGCCGGCTGTAGTAGTTCACCCCGAGCATCGGCAGCGGCGCGGAGATCAATTCAAGATCCCCATCGCGTACGTGGGACATATCGGTCACCTCGGCGAGGTCAGCCACCACGTCAGCGGGATAGGAACCGCGCAGCAGCGGATCCAGGAAGATCCGGTTCGCCAGCCCGTCGATCCGCCGCGCGGCGTCAAGATCAGCCGCGGCGTCGGACGCCGGCGAGATCGCGTAGAGGTTCAGCGTGATCCCCAGCGGGACGCCCACCGCCTGTGCCGCCAGCCCGTGCCCCAGCATCAGGTGGTGTGCGGCCCGCACCGCCTCGCCCGGATCGGACCGCCCGGGCGCGTGCACCCCCGACCCGTAGCCCAGGAACGCGGAGCACCACGGCTCGTTGAACGTCGTCCAGAAGCGCACCCGGTCGCCCAGCGCCGCGTGGGCCAGCGCCGTGTAGTCGGCGAACCGGCGCGCGGTGTCCCGGGCCGGCCAGCCACCCGCGTCCTCCAGCTCCTGCGGCAGGTCCCAGTGGTAGAGCGTCACCCACGGCTCGATGCCGTGGTCGAGCAGCTCGTCGACCAGGCCGCGGTAGAAGTCGAGCCCCCGTTGGCTGGCCGCGCCCGTGCCGCCCGGTTGGATCCGGGGCCAGGACAGCGAGAACCGGTACGAGCGCAGCCCGAGATCGGCCATCAGCTTCACGTCGTCGCGCCACCGGTGGTAGTGGTCGCACGCGACGTCGCCGGTGTCGCCGTTCACGGTGCGGCCCGGCGTGCGGCTGAACGTGTCCCAGATCGAGGGCGTACGCCCGTCCTCGGTGGCCGCCCCTTCGATCTGATACGCGGCGGTGGCCGCACCCCACAGGAAGTCGGGCGGGAACGCATTGGTCACGACTTGACGGCGCCTTCCATGATGCCGCCGATGATCTGGCGGCCGAAGAAGATGAATACGATGAGCAGGGGCACGGTCCCGACCGCGGTCGCGGCGAAGACCTGTGAGTAGTCGGTGTAGTAGGCGTAGGACAGGAACGCGAGCGACACCTGCAGGGTCGGGTTCTCGTTGGTCAGCGCCGCGTACGGCCAGAGGAACTGGTTCCAGGTGTCCATGAAGGTGAGCAGGCCGAGCACCGCGGCCGCGGGGCGCAGGGCGGGCAGCACGACGTTCCAGTAGATCCGGAACGTGCTGCACCCGTCCACGCGCGCCGCCTCGATCAGCTCGTCGGACACCGCCTGCGTCGCGTACTGGCGCATCATGAACACGCCGAACGCGCTGACCAGGAACGGCACCGTGACGGCGTAGAGCGTGTCGTACCAGCCGAAGTCCTGCATCATCCCCCAGAGCGGGATGAGGCCGAGCTGGGTCGGCACCATCATCGTCACGATGATGGCCAACATCAGGCCGTTGCGACCGCGGAACCGAAGCTTCGCGAACGCGAATCCGGCCAGCGTCCCGGTCAACACCACCGCCACGGTGACCACTGTGGACACGATCACCGAGTTCAGCACACCCTTGACGAAGTTGGCGTCGGCGTTGTCCAGCACGCGCTGGAAGTTGTCACCGAACGCGCTGCCCGGGGTGAACGGCGGTGGCACCGAGTTGATCGCATCCAGGCTGCGGGTGGCGATCACGAACATGTAGTAGAACGGGTAGATCGACGCGAGAATGCCGATGACCAACGCGATGTAGGTCAACGGGCTGGTCTTCCAGAGGCGGGCGGAGGCAGAGACCATCGTGCGCTCCCTCATTTCACCGTGCGGCGGACAATGGCGAGGTTGATGGCGGCGATGATCCCGATGAGCACGAACAGCGCCCAGGCGATCGCGGCGCCGTATCCAGCCGTGTTGAAGCTGTTGATGCCCTTCTCGTACATGTACATCGCCAGCGTCTGGAACTCGCGCTGCGTCCCGCCGCGCATGTTGCCGTTGCCGAAGACCAGCGGCTCGGTAAAGAGCTGCAGACCGCCGATCGTCGAGAGCACCACGACGAACACGAACGTCGGCGTGAGCATCGGCAGCGTGATCCGCCAGAACTGTCGCCACTGGTTGGCACCGTCGAGTGCCGCGGCCTCGTAGAGGTCGCGCGGGATCGACTGCATGCCGGCCAGCAGAATGAGAGCGTTGTAGCCCGTCCACCGCCAGTCGACCATGAAGGCGATCACGGTCCACGAGCTCCATCGCTGCGCGTCCCAGTCGACCGGGTCGACGCCGACGATCCCGAGCAACCAGTTGACCAGGCCGAAGTCGCGCTGGAAGAGCATCGCGAACACGATCGCCACGGCCGCGACCGAGGTGATGTTGGGTACGAAGATGGCCATCCGGAAGAACGTCCGGGCCCGCAGCTGGGTGCGGTTGAGGAGACTGGCCAGGAAGAGCGCGAGGATCAGCTGCGGCACCGTCGCGACGACGAATATGCCGAGGGTGTTGACGACCGCGTTCCAGAAATAGTCGTCCCGCAGCAGGTTCGCGTAGTTGTCGAAGCCGATGAACGTGTGGTCGCCGACCATGTCCCAGTCGTGCAGCGACATCCAGGCGGTCCGCAGCATCGGGTAGAGCCCGAAGACGCCGAAGACGACGAAGAACGGCGCGATGTAGAGGTACGGGGAGTAACGCATGTCCCAGCGGGCACGCTTGGCTCCGCGGGAGGTGCGGTGCCGGGGCGACCCCACTGGCGCGGGCGGCGCCGGGCGCGCAGGCGTGGCAAGTGCCATGGGAGTCCTTTCTGGACCGTGTGGAAGGGCCCCTCGAACGAAAGGGGCCCTTCCGAATCGTGGCAGGGGCCGTCAGAAGGCGCCCTGGGTCACCGCGTCCTTTGTGAACTGTTCCCATGCGGCCTTGGCACTGGCCTCACCGTTCTCGTACGCCCGCAGGGCGGGCTCCATCGCCTGTTCCTTCACGGCCTGGTGCTTCGGGCCGAGGTGGATCGGCTTGATGGACTCGACGCTGCCGCCGAAGATCTTGCCGGTCGGCGCGTCGTTGAAGTACGGGTCGGTGTACGCCTGGAACTCCGCGTTCTTCAACGCCTCCAGGTTGGTCGGCAGTGGGCCCTTGAGCTTGAACGCGGCCACCTGGCTGCTCGCGTTGGTCAGGAACTCCGCGAGCTTGGCAGCTTCGGCCTTGTGCTTCCCCCGTTCAGGCACAGCGAGCCACGAGCCACCCCAGTTGCCGACGCCACCGGGCACACCGGCGACATCCCACTTGCCCTTGTTCTCCGGGCCGGAGTTGTCCCGCACGATACCGAGCATCCACGAAGGACAGAACGTGGCGGCGAACGTGCCCTGCTTGAAGCCCGCGCTCCACTCCGGCGACCAGGTGGCCGTCTTCGCGGTGATGTTCGCGTCGACCATCTTCAACGCGGTGTCCCAGGCGGTCTTCACCGCCGGGCTCTTGTCTGCGATGAGGTTGTCCTCGGCGTCGTAGAAGATGTCGCCGCCGGCCTGCATCGAGATGGCGCTGGCGGCCGTGGTGACCGAGTCCAGCATGCCCTTGCCGGTCGCCGTGCGGTACTTCTTGCCGGTCTCGATGAACTTGTCCCAGTCGGGCCAGAGCGCGGTGACCGCCTCCCGCTCGGTGGGCAGGCCGGCCGCCTTGAACAGGTCGCTGCGGTAGCAGACCGCGAGGCTGCCGACGTCCGTGGGCAGGCCGATCAACCGGCCGTCACCGGACTTGCCCAGCTCCCACTTCCACGGCAGGTATTCCTTGCTGTGGTCGGCGACCAGCGGGGTGAGGTCGGCCCAGTTGGTGGGGTTGAGCTTGAACTCGTTGAGAACGCCCTCTTCGAGCGCGACCACGTCGGCGATGCCCTTGCCTGTCGCCAGGCTGCGCACGATCTTCGGCCGGTACTCGTTGAGCTGCGCGGTCTTGCGAAGCTCGATCTTGATGCCCGATTGCTTCTCGTACTGCTTGACCAGCTCGTCGTACCCGAACTCGCCGACGGTCTCGATGACCAGCTTGTCGGGCTTGCCGCCGGCACTGCTGCCGCTGTCGCCGTCGTCGCTGCCACAGGCGGCGACGCCGAGCACAAGAGCAGAAGCGGCGGCGAGCGCGACCAGCCTGTTGCGGCGCCTCATGACGCTCATCCAGGACCCCTCTCAGGTCAGGAGATGAAGTGGTGGGGTGGTCGGCGCCACACGGATATGTCAGGACTCGTGCCGGTTCACGGTCCGCCGGGAGCGCTCCCACGAGATTGCCGATCAGTTTCGTCCTCGTCAATACCGGTCGCTGGGAGCGTTCCCATATCGTTATGGGAGCGCTCTCACGGAGAACTTCGTCGCGTTCGGTGGGACCCGCCTTACGCAGCGCTGCCAGAAGCAGGTAGCTTCGTCAGCCGTACGGGGGGATGTGATGGTTTTTCATGGCAAGCTCGGGCGAGCCGGCCGGTGGATCGGGCAATTTGATCCACACGCCGGACCACCGGTTGCGCGTGTTCGTCTCGTCGACGCTGGAAGAGCTCGAACCTGAGCGCCTCGCCGTCCGGGACGCGATCACCCGCATGCGGCTGGTGCCGGTCATGTTCGAGCTCGGCGCCCGCCCGCACCGCCCACGGGACGTCTACCGGGCCTACATAGACCAGAGCCAGCTCTTCATCGGCGTCTACTGGGAGAGCTACGGCTGGGTCGGGCCCGACGCCGAGCTGTCCGGCATCGCCGAGGAACTCGAGGTCGCGGGCCACCTCCCCAAGCTGATCTACGTCAAGACCCCCGCTCCCGACCGGGACCCCCGGCTTGCCGCGATGCTCGACCGGATCCGCGACGACGCCCGGGTCAGCTACCGGCAGTTCCGCTCCGCCGACGAGCTGCGCCGCGTGGTCGGCGAGGACATCGCCCTGCTGCTCACCGAGCGGTTCAGCACCCGGCCGGCCCGCCAGGCCGAGCCCGAGGAGACGCACCGCGACGAGCTGCCCGTCCCGCCCAACCCGCTGCTCGGCCGCCGGGTCGAGCAGCGGTCCCTGCGCGACCTGCTGACCAGCGACGACGTGCGGCTCGTCACGCTGACCGGCCCGGGGGGCGTCGGCAAGACGCGGCTCGCCATGGAGCTCGGCTCGCAGCTGCGCAACACCTTCGCGGACGGCGTACGTTTCGCGGACCTTTCGGGCGTCACCGACCCGGCCCTGGTCCCCACGGCGCTGGCCCAGTCCCTCGGCCTGCGCACCGTGCCGAACCGGCCGCCGCTCGAGGACGTGGTCACCTACCTGCGCAACCGCTCGCTGCTGCTCGTCGTCGACAACATGGAGCACCTCGCCGACGCCTCACCCGCGCTCGCCACCGTGCTCGACGCGGCTCCCGGCGTGACCGTCCTGGCCACGAGCCGGGTCCCGCTGCGGCTGACCGGCGAGCACGTGTTCGACGTGCCGCCGCTGCCGGTGCCCGACC
>NZ_JBFAIU010000068.1:0-28301 GCF_040654855.1 Asanoa sp. NPDC050611 | reverse complement strand
GGCGGAAGTCGCCGTCAGGGACGGGGTGGGAGCTGCTGCAGGGACCAGGTGTTGCCGTCCGGGTCCGCGAAGTAGACGAAGGACCCCCACGGCTGGACGTCGACCGGGCTCGCGTCGACGCCCTTGCTGACTAGCTGCTCGCGGGCCTTGGCCACGTCGGCAACCACCACCTGCAGGCCCTTCTGGGAACCGGCCGCCATCTCGGTGACGCCGGTGCCCAGGACGATGGAGCAGGCCGAGCCGGGTGGGGTGAGCTGGACGAAGCGTAGGTCCGGGTTGACCTGGTGGTCGTGGTCGGCGTTGAAGCCGCACTGGTCGACGTAGAACGACTTCGCGCGGTCGACGTCGGATACCGGGATTGCGACGAGCTCGATCTTCCAGTCCATGCAAGGACGCTATCGGCCGGGTGTGACAGTTTCCGGGAGGCCGGCCAGGCAAGCGCCGGCCTCCCGGAACATCAGCTCAAGCGGCGACCGGCTCCTCGATGCGTAGGCCGCGGGAGCGTACGCCGTCGGCGACCTTCGAGAGCAGGGCGTCGAGGGCGCAAAGGTTCACCGACAGCTCGCCGAGCTGCTCGCGGAGGGCCTCCTCCGACCACGCGGAGACATCGAGGTCTCCCAGTGCACTGACCGCGGCGCCGAGCCGCGTGATGGCCTCGTTCGTACTCATGTTCGATAGACTAGGCCAACCCACCGACATTTTCCGCCCGGAGATCGAAGAGTCACCCGACCGAGCCGGCGGACTCCCGCGCGACCGCGGCCACGTTCGCGAACAGGAGCGCCTCGGCCAGGCACACCCGCTGGAACTCGCCGAGGTGCAGGCTCTCGTTCGGGCCGTGCGCCTTGGAGTTCGGGTCCTCGACGCCGGTCACCAGGATCGCCGCCGCCGGGAACATGTCCTGGAACGTCGCGATGAACGGGATCGAACCGCCGACGCCCATGTCGACCGGCTCGACGCCGTCCCAGGCCACCCGGAAGGCCGACCGACCGGCGGCGAACATCGGGCCGGTGGTGTCGATCTCGCACGGCAGACCGTCGGACTCGAGGACCACCGACACCTGGGCGCCCCATGGGGTGTTCTTCTCGACGTGGTCGACGATGGCGGCGTACGCGCGCTTCGGGTCCTCGCCCGGCGCAAGCCGCACGCTGACCTTGGCCTTCGCGGTTGGGATCAGCGCGTTCGGCGCACCCGCGGTCGGCGGGGCGTCGATGCCGAGGATGGACACGGTCGGCTTGTGCCAGATCCGGTCGGTCAGCCGCCCGGTGCCGATGAACTCGACACCGTCGAGCATTCCGGCCTCCTCGCGCAGCCGGTCCTCCGGGTAGTCGACGACGGCGGTGGCCGTGCTGACCAGGCCCGGGATGGCCACGTCGCCCGCGGCGTCGTGGAACGTGGCGATCAGCCGGGACAGGGTGGTCAGCGCGTCCGGCACCGCCCCACCGAACATGCCGCTGTGTACGGCGGCATCGAGCACACGTACCTCGACGAAGCAGTTGACCAGCCCGCGCAGCGAGGTGGTGACCGCCGGCACGCCGATGTCCCAGTTGCCCGAGTCCGCGATCACGATGACGTCGGAGCGCAGCCGGTCCTGGTACCGATGCAGCAGCCCCTCCAGCGACTCCGAGCCGAACTCCTCCTCGCCCTCGACGAAGACCACGACGCCGACCGGCAGCGCGTCACCGAACGCCCGCAGGGCCGCGACGTGCGCCATCACGCCGGCCTTGTCGTCGGCCGCGCCGCGGCCGTAGAGGCGACCGTCGCGCTCCGTCGGCTCGAACGGCTCCGACTTCCAGAGCGACATGTCGCCGACCGGCTGCACGTCGTGGTGCGCGTACAGCAGGACGGTCGGCGCGCCCTCGGGCGCCGGCTTGTGGCCGATCACGGCGGGCTGACCGCCGTTGCGGACGATCTCGACGTCGAGACCGCAGCCGCGCAGCAGGTCGGCCACCGCCTCCGCGGAACGCTCGACGTGGCTGAAGTCGAAGCCGTCGAAGGCGATGCCGGGGATGCGGATCAACCGTTCGAGGTCGGCACGGACGCCCGGCATCTCGCGCTCGATCGCGGCGCGCAGCTCGGACTCGGAGAGGATGGGAGCGGTCATCCCGTGATCGTAAGCCGACCCACACCCGGGCCGACCAGGCCATCCTCCGCGGGACTCAACCCAAGCCCAGGTCAGGGCGGCAGGCGCCGCGAGCACGGGCCGTCCGCCGGCGGCGCGACGTGCACCAGAGCCGACCAGGCCGATCGCCGCGCGCGACCGCGCCGACCGCTCAGCCCGGACCCGGCTCGTCGCGCCGCTCGTTGCGTCCCCGGGCTGCCCGCCCCGCGGCCTCCGCGGCGGTGCCGACCCAGCTGCGCGCCTTCGCCGCCCCTCCGCCGGCCCAGTCGCCCACGTCGCTGGCACCGTCGCCGAGCCGGCGTAGCAGCCCGACCAGCGGGTCCTGCGACCGGCCGAACGCCTCCCGATATGACTCCGCGGCCGCCTTGATGTCGTCGCTGATCCGGGCGCCGCTGTCGTCGTCGCGGCGCGGGTAGTCGCCGCCGACGACCCGCGCGTAGTCGCCCGCGTCGATCCAGTGCCGCAGGGCGGCGGCCCGGGCGACCGGGACAGGGTGGCTGTTCCAGGCGGTCAGGCGGATCTTGTGGAAGCTGTCGCGCAGGTCGCCGCCGCCCTCGTATTCGGCGGCCTGCTCCAGGAACGCCGCGGTGTCGATCTGGGTGAGGTCACCGCCGCCGGCGAGCTTCATCAGCAGGCGCAGCGACGACGCCGGGTCCTGGTTGGCGAGCAGACCGGCCCGGTCGGCGGACAGCTCCGCCTTGCGCCACCACTCCAGCATCGCCGCGATGATCGCCCGCAGCGCGATCGCGCCCACGGGCAGCCAGCTCAGGTTGGCCGCCCACCGGGTCAGGATCATCAGCATCGTCTTGTAGACCGCGTGCCCGCTGCGTAGGTGGCCGATCTCGTGCCCGAGCAGCGTGCGTAGCTCCTCGTCGTCGAGTTGCTGGACCGACGCGGAGTCGAGCACGATGAACGGCCGGTCGAGCCCGATCGCCTGGCCACCCAGCACCGGCGAGTGCCGCACGAACAGCTCGGGTAGCTCGGGCAGGTCGAGCGACTGCGCGGCCTCGGCGCAGAGCCCGTAGACCCGCGGGTATTGCCGGTGGTCGACGCGGATCGAGGAGGCGAGGAAGGTCAGCCGGAAACCGCGCTCGTTCCACATGCCGAAGAACGCCTTGAGCACGTCGTCGAAGCCGCGTAGCTCGCGCAGCGCGGTGAGCGCGCCACGGTCGGCCGGATGCTCCCAGGCACGGGAGCTGATCCCGGTCAGCGCCACCCGCCGCCGCGCGGGAACAGTCGCGCTCTGCTCGTCGCCGCTCATCGTGCGCTCCCCCGGGTCGCTCTGCTGTCTCGGCCCAGCGTGCACCACGGCACGGCGTGCGTCTATGCCTGTGGATAACCACTGACCGGTCGGACCACCCGCTTCGCGACAACCAGATCAGCGTCCCTCGGCGGCCAGGTCCGCGGTCCGCCGCCGGGACCGCCCGATGCCGCTTTTCCAGGGGATACGCACGACGGGGCCCGCAACGCACGAAGGAGCGCGCGGGTCGACCCCCTGCCCACCGCCTGTGGACGACGCCCACCCGACGCACTCCATCGACGAATGTCGGCAACCACGGTGAACCTTCGGCCCCCGTCCCGGTACTCATCACCATGACCACCTGGCTCCGCGCCCAGACCAGCGACCCGCGTTCAGCGGTCGACGTCCACCGCGTCACCGGACCACAGGCCGGAGACCACCACGTCAGCGTGATCCGCGGTGCGCTCGGCCGCGAAATGCCGATTCTCCCGTCGGCGCCACCGCAACAGTTCCGGCCGCGTGGCCACACCGTCCCGCCGCAGCGACCGGGCCAGCCGCAGCCGCGGCGGCGCGTCCACGAAGACCGTGAACGTCAACTCCGGCCCGGCCCGGGCCGCCCCGAACCCCTCGAGGATCACCACCGGAGCGGCCGGCACCGCCACCCACGGCCCGACGAACCTGCCGCGCCCCCAGTCGTAATGTCGATGCCGACCGGGCCGCCCCGCCCGCAGCGGTCCCAACACGAGCTCGTCGAGCCGCTCCCAGTAGGAGAACTGGTCCTCCCAGCCGTCGAGGAAGTCGTCGGTGTGTACGACCGGCACCGCCATGTCACCGACACCGGAGACAGCGGTGGCCAGCCGGTCGGCGAAGACCGTCTTGCCCGCCCCGCTGGGCCCGTCGACTCCGACCAACCGGGTCTGTCCGAGCCGAGCCCGCCGACGCAGGATCCGGCGCGCCAGCGCCTCGAAGGTCACGGCGCGCCGGGCGGCACGAACGGCAGCCCGCCCGGCGGCCCCTGCTCGACCAGGCGCCACAAGGCATCGGTGTCGAGATGCTCCTCGACCAGGTCGCCGAGCAGGTCGAGGGTGCATTCGCGGACGTCGGCGAACACCGTAGCCGGCGCGGGTGTGAAGCCGGACCGCCCCGCGAGCCGCGCCGCCTCGACGAGGAACCGGCGGCGGAACTCGTCGGACTCGAACGCGCCGTGCCAGTGGGTGCCGAAGACGGCGCCGTCGACAGCGCCCTCCGGCCGACCGTCCACATACGAAAGCAGCGGCGCCGCCGGCGCGCCCGACGAAACGCGCCCGTGATGGATCTCGTACCCACGCACCGGGACGCCGCCGAACGCCGTTCCCGACGCGAGCGTGACGGTCTTGCGCGCGTCGAAGGTGACCTCGATCGGCAGCAGGCCGAGCCCGTCGACCGTCCCCCGCCCGCTCTCCACGTCGTCATGGATCGCCCGCGCGAGCATCTGGTACCCACCGCAGATGCCCAGCACGGGGCGCCCGGCAGCGACCCGGCCCGCGACCACGTCCGCCAGCCCGGTCGACCGCAACCACCGCAGGTCATCCACAGTGGACTTGCTGCCGGGCAGCACGACCAGATCGGCGGCCGCGACGTCGGCGGGCTCGACGGTGAGGCGCACCCGCACCCCCGGCTCGGTCGCAAGCGCTTCGGCGTCGGTCGCGTTGGAGATCCGCGGCAACCGCACGACGGCGACGTCCAGCCACTCGGCACCGATGGGCGCCGCGGGCCGGCCGAGCGTGGTGCCGTAGGCGAGCGAGTCCTCGGCATCCAACCAAAGGTCCAGGTGCCACGGGAGCACACCGTAGGTCGGCCGCCCCGTCACCCGCTCCAGCATGTCGATGCCCGGCTGGAGGAGCCCCCGGTCGCCGCGGAACTTGTTGACCACGAACCCGGCGACGAGGTCCTGGTCGGCCTTGTCGAGCAGCGCGACCGTGCCGAACAGCGCCGCGAACACGCCGCCGCGGTCGATGTCGCCGACCACCACGGTGGGCAGCCGCCCGTGCCGCGCCAGGCCGAGGTTGACGAAGTCCGTGTCGCGCAGATTGATCTCCGCGGGACTGCCGGCGCCTTCGCACACGACGACGTCGTACTCGCCGCGCAGTTGGTCGAAGGTCTCGAACACGGTCCCGGCGAGCCGCGACCTGAGCGCTCGGAAGTTGCCGGCGTCGACCCGGTCCACCGCCTCGCCGAGCACGACGACCTGACTGGAGTGGTCGCTGCCCGGCTTGAGCAGCACCGGGTTGAACCGCACGTCCGCGGGGATCCCACAGGCCGCGGCCTGCATCGCCTGCGCGCGCCCGATTTCGCCACCGCGCCCGTCCGACCCGACCACCACGGCCGAGTTGTTGGACATGTTCTGGGCTTTGAACGGCGCCACGCGTACGCCCTGGCGGCGCAGCCACCGGCAGATCCCGGCCGTGACCACACTCTTGCCGGCGTCAGAGGTGGTGCCGGCGACGAGCAGCCCGCCGCCCCTCATCGCGTCGTCCGCTGCCGGGGCCGGCCCAGGGCCGCGGCCGCCGCCAGCGTCGCCGCCGCCGCGCCGACCAGACCGGACAGCCGCGCGGCACGGGCGATGTGCCGGTGGTCGGGGCGGGGACCGTCACCGAGGTACGGGCGGGTCTCGCTGCGTCCGAAGTAGACGTTGCGTCCGCCGAGCCGCACGCCGAGCGCGCCCGCCATCGCCGACTCGCACTGGCCGGCGTTGGGGCTCGGATGGTCGTTGCGGTCGCGCCGCCAGACCCGCATCGCCTCCTCCCGGCGGCCCCGCACCCGGGGCGCGGCCGCGATCGTGAGCAGCGCGGTCAACCGGGCCGGAGCGAGGTTGAGCAGGTCGTCGAGGCGGGCGGCGGGAGTGCCGAACCGGGCATATCTCGCGGACCGGTGGCCGACCATCGCGTCCAGCGTGTTGGCGGCGCGGTAGGCCAGCAGCCCAGGCACGCCGGCGACCGCACCCCACCACAGCGGCGCGACGACGGCGTCGGAGGTGTTCTCCGCGACGGACTCGACGGTGGCCCGGGCCAGCTCGAGCTCGTCGAGCTGCGCGGGGTCACGTCCGCAGAGGTGGTTGAGGCGCCGCCGGGCCGCGGGGACGTCGCCGCCGCGCAGGTGGCGGGCCATCGCCCTGCCCTCTTCGCGCAGGGTCCGTCCGCCGAGCACGGTCCACGTCGCGGCCGCCGTCACCGCGAACCGGGACACCGGGCGTCCGCGGGTGGCGAGCGCCGCGGCCAGGCCGAGCGCGGCGGGTGTGCCGACGGCGAGCAGGGCGTACGCGGCTCCGGCGCGCCGGTCGTCGCGGTAGAGCCGCTTTTCGACGCGCTGCGCGAGCGTGCCGAAACCGGCGACGGGGTGGAAGCGCCGCGGGTCACCCAACAGCGCGTCGAGCCCGTACCCGGTCAGCAGTCCGGCCGCGTCGGCCACCCGGTCGCCGAGCGTCGTGCGGTCCATCGCCAGCCATCCCACATGATCACCCTAGGCCGGGCCGTACACCTATGGTCCGGTGGCCTTCGCGGTGAACCGACCCGGCGCGAACTGTTCGATGTTGTGCAGCGTGTGCCCGGTCTGCGCGAGGTCGGCGAGGATTTCGCCGATGACGGGGGCGAACTTGAACCCGTGCCCGGAGAAGCCGGCCGCCACCGCCACGGTCGGCACCTCGGGGTGCAGGCCGAGGATGAAGTCGCCGTCCGGCGTCATCGTGTAGAGGCACGGCTTGGACTCGATGTAGCTGGAGTCGGCCAGCGCCGGCAGCCGTGACCTCAGCCAGGCCGTCATCGTGTTGAGGTCGTCGGGCGTCGCCGACGGTGCGCCGAGCTCGGCATCCGCCGGACGCTCACCGGTGTGGAAGGCGGCCTTGACCACCGCGCCGACGCCAGGCCCCGCGCCCTGCAGGTCGTTGGGCGGCGCGAACGCGGGCACGCCGTATCCGACCTGGTCGCCGTCCGGCTCCCAGATCCAGGCGGGGCAACGCCCGATGGCGAACGGGTCGGACGGCAGCCAGTAGTGCTGGAGCCGGCTCTCCAAAGTGACGGGCACGCCGGTCATCCGCAGCAGGTCGGCGGCCCACGGCCCGGGGCAGACGACGAGCTTGTCGGCGGTGACGGTGTCGCCGTCGACCCGCACGGTCACACCGTCGTGGGTCGCCTCCCAAGCGGTCACGGCGGCGCCGTAGCGCAGCTCGGCACCGGACCGCTCGGCGAGCCGCAGGTGCGCGCTGATCGCGGCCTCGGGCCGGATGATCCCCGCGGCCCGCTCGTAGAGCCCGATCTCACCGTCCTCGGGCGTGAACGCCGGGAACCGCGCACGGATGGTCTTGGCTTCGAGCAGCTCGTGCTCGAGCCCATGGGCCTGCGCCGACGCGAGCGCACCAGCGACGTGGACCGAGTCGGGGGCGCCGAGCATCAGGCCACCGGTCTGCGTCATCAGCTCGACGCCGGCGAGGTCACCGAGCTGTCGCCAGAGCTCGTAGGCACGCTGCACCAGGGGCACATAGGCACGACCTTCGGCGTACGCCTGCCGAATGATCCGCGAACCTCCGGCGTGCTCACCGCGCGCGTGCGGGGGCGTGAACCGGTCGAGTCCCAGCACGCGAACGCCCCGGCTGGCCAGGTGGTACGCCGCGGCCGCGCCCATCGTGCCCAGCCCCACGACCACGACCTCGGGCCGGCTACCGGTCAGCTCCATTCCGGCAGCCTAGACGCACGCGGAGGCACCGAAGCGGACAGGAGATACGTAACCCACCCGGACGCGTCGCACCCGCCCCGACGCACGCGGTCGCCCGTCCGGCCGACCCGGTCGGGCCGGCCGTCACGTGGTTGTCCTGGACGCCGCCGAACGTGGTCTCCGCCGCGGCTGATGCCCGCGCTGCACCGGCCGGCCCGGCCGCGGTCGACGACGCCCGGGCTCCCACGTTCACCCGGAGACCGACGCACCCGGACTCTCGCCCGCCGGCATCACCGGCCGACCGGACTTGTCACACGCCGCCGCTCCCGGTCGGACCGCGCGACCGACCCGACGCACGCCACCGCCCACGAGCCGCCCGAGCAGGTTGGCCGGCCGCAGGTACTCGTCGTAACGCCCGACGCCCGCGAGCACCCCGAGAAAGCGCGACGTCTCCGCCGGATCGTCGGCGATCGCAGACAGCAGCAGCCGCTGCGCCGCCGAGAGGCGCAGAGTGGCCAACGCCCGGGTCATCGCGAACACCGGCGCCGCGGCCGCGTCCCGCTCCCGCTGGTATCCGGCAAGCGCGTCATCGAGTCCACCACCGGTGGCTCCGAGCCCCCGAACGACCGCCGCGGCAAGCAACTCGGCGTCGCGGAAGGCATTGCTGATGCCCTGGCCGGCCACCGGATCCATGACGACCCCGGCGTCGCCGACCAGCGCCCACCCGGGCCCGTGCGCCGCCCGGAACAGGTTGGGCACGTCGGGCGCCAACCGGAACCTCTCGGCCCGGACCCCGGACCGCACGCGCTGGCCGAGGTCACCGCACCGGTCGAGCGCCGCGAGATAACCGGCGGCCGGATCGGCCCGGAACCGGTCGAACTCCGCCAGTGGCGCGAACACCGCGATCATCACCAGCCCGTCGTTCGTGTGGAAGGCCGGGACGGTGAGCCCGGGCCGCACGTGGATGGAACCGAGCGGCACCTCGACGCCGGACCAGTAGGTGTAACAGGCAAAGGTCGCGGGTTGCCGGACGTGATAGGCGCCGGCGCCCACCGCCTCGGCGATCGTGGACCGCTTCCCGTCAGCGCCGATCACGAGCCGGGCGGTCGCCGTGACGCGGCCGGAATCGGGGCCCCTCCCCCTCCCCTCCCCGCGTTCGTCGCCGCGGATGCCGGTGATCCGGTTCTGGGTGTCGCGGGTCAGTTCCTCGACCGCGAACCCTTCCCAGACCTCGGCGCCCGCCGCGCGCGCGGCGTCGACCAGCGCCGCGTCGAGCACCGTGCGCCGCGGCCCGTAGAGCGCATCCACACCGTCGACCGCCGGATAACGCCCTTCGAGCACGGCGCTGCCGGCGTCGAGCCGCACCACCGGCACCGCCGGCGTCACCTCCGCGATCCGGTCGAGCACGCCCCATCGCTCCAGCCGCGCAATGCCCGGCACCTGCACCTGGTGGGTCGACAGGGTGTCGCTCGGGAACCGGGCCCGGTCGACGGCCAGGACCCGCAACCCGGCCCGGGCCAGCAGCATCGCGGTCGCGGCGCCCGCCGCGCGAGTGCCGACGACGATCACGTCATGATCCATCTGGCCACCTCCATACGGAACCGTATGGAGAGACCATACGGTAACGTATGGTCGTGCGTAAACCCCGCCTCGGACCGGACGACTGGACCGCCGCCGCGCTGACCGCGATCGGCGAACATGGCCTCGCCGGTGTGGCCGTCGAACCGCTGGCCGCCCGGCTGGGCACCACGAAGGGCAGCTTCTACTGGCACTTCGCCAACCGCGACGCCCTGCTCGAGGCCGCCCTGAGCAGCTGGGACGAGACCTACACCGACGCGATCCTGCGCACCGTCGACGCGGAACCCGACCCGGTGGCGCGGCTACGGGCCCTGTTCGTCGCGGTCACCGCCTCCGAGCGGGCGCCCGTCGAGGTGCACCTGCACGCGGCGGCCGACCACCCCGCGGTGGCGCCGGCGATGCGCCGGGCCGTGGCCCGGCGGACCGCCTACATCGCCACGCAGCTCACCGCGCTCGGCTTCGATCCTGCCGAGGCCGACCGCCGGGCGCTGTTCGCCTACGCCACCTACATCGGCCACATCCAGCTCGTGGTGCGGATCCCCGACGCGGTGCCGCAGGGCGCGGCGCTCGAGGCCTACCTGGGCACCGTGTTGGCCGCCCTGCTGGGGCAGCCGGCGGCCAACCGCGCCGGCTGAGTCAGACAGGCACCCGCTCCTCCTCCACCGACGCACCAGCGCCCGCGCCGGCGACGGCAGTGGCCGCGTCAGGCAGGTCTGGGAACTCGGAGTCGTCGAACAGGTCGTCGCTGTCGCCGTACCGGGCCGGCACCTCGCCGTCGGCGACCTCCTCGGTCGGCTCCCCGCGGGCGCGCAGGCCGGCATCGTCGTCGTCGAGCTCGCTGGTCGCGCCGGCGGCCCGCGTGCGCACGAAGCGCGCCTTGCCCCGCGACAGGTCGTGGCCGATGGCCACCGCCTCCACCTCGTACGACGTGCGGTTGTTGCCCTCTGTGTCGGACCAGTCGCGCGTGTAGAGGCGGCCCACCACGACCACGGGGTCACCGGTCATCACCGACGACGCGACGCCCTCCGCGAGGCGCCGCCAGCAGGTCACCCGGACCCGCAGGCTGTTGCCGTCGACCCAGCGGTTGCTGTCGCGGTCGAAGCGCCGCGCGGTCGAGGCGACCCGAAAGCTGGCCACCAGCGTGTTGGTGTTGGTGGTCCGTCGCCACTCCGGTGCCGTCAGGACGTTACCGACCAGCGTCACATAAGTATCGAACATCATCATCTCCACAGCAGAAGCAAGAAAGGAACGAAGGGAGTCGACTCGGAGCACCAGCCTGCCCAGGGGCGCAGGCGAAGGCGACGAGCCGGACTCACGGCTGTGGATTGTGGAAAACCGAACGATCAAGTGAGGATGTGCTACGCGGGCGGTAGCGTCTGGATCGTGACAGACGTGGAGATAGACGTCCTCGGCGAACCGTACGAGCGCCGGGTCATCGACCTCGGGCACGACGACGAGGGACCGCTGGTCGCGACGCTGGTCAGCCGCCGCGCCGCACAGCCGACCGGCCGCGCCGTCCTGTACGTGCACGGTTTCGTCGACTACTTCTTCCAGACCCACCTCGCGGACTTCTACGTCGACCGCGGCTGGGACTTCCACGCGCTCGACCTGCGCCGCTACGGCCGCAGCCTGCAGCCGCACCAGACGCCGAACTTCACCACGGACCTCAGCGAGTACTTCACCGAGCTCGACATCGCCGCCGAGCTGATCGGCGCCGACACGCTGCTCGTCAACGGCCACTCGACGGGCGGCCTGGTCGCGTCGTTGTGGGCACATGCCCGGCGTGACCGAAAAATGATCGATGGTCTTTTCTTGAACAGTCCGTTCTTCGAGTTCAACATGCCGTGGGTGATGCGCGGCCCGGTGCTCGCCGGCGTCGCCCGGATGGGCCGCCGCCGACCCCGCCGGGCGGTCCCCCGCGGCCTGGAGAGCCTCTACGGGCAGAGCCTGCACATCAACTACCGCGGCGAGTGGGACTACAACCTGGCCTGGAAGCCGATCGAGGCCTTCCCGATCTTCGCCGGCTGGGTCGGCGCGATCAGGGCCGCGCACCGCCAGCTCTGGGCCGGCCTGGAGATCCAGGCCCCGATCCTGGTCGCCTGCTCGACCCGCACATTCCGCGGCGCGAAATGGCACGAAAGCATCAACGTGGCCGATGCGGTGCTGGACGTCGAACACATCGTCCGTTACGCGCCGCGCCTCGGCCAGCACGTCACCCTGGTGCGCATCGACGGCGGCCTGCACGACCTCACGCTCTCTGGGCCGCAGCCGAGAGAGCGCCTGTTCACCGAGGTGGGGCGCTGGATCGACGCGTACGTGACTCCCACGGACGGGGCCCCGGCGGTGGTGGAGGCGGTGGATACTCCGGTTCCGGCCGCTGACGCGGCGGCTGCCAGCGAGGGCCCGGTTCCGAGCTGACGGGCCGCGGCGGCCCGGCCCAGGGCCGCCAACCCGGCTCCGGCGGGCGCGGCCCCGGCGGCGGCTCGCGCCGGCCACCGAGCATCGGCAGCCACTGCCCGTCACGCCAAACCAGCAGCTCACGGCTGAGCGGATGCCGGTCACCGGCCATGAACACCCGCTCGACCGCCCGCCGCGCCTTGGACAGACCCGGTCGGGACTCACTACCCGTGATAATCACGACATCCCGGGCAGGCACCCCCACAACCAGCTCACCGGGTACGCGCGGCGCCAGCTCGTCCCAGAACTCCGCCGCGAGCAGCACGCTGGACTCAAGGCCCTCGAACGAGAGCATCAGCGCGGGCGGCCGACCGTGGATCTGCGCGCGGCGCAGGTTGTCGTAGAGGTGGTCGATCGCCATCCGGCGTAAGGTACGGCGGTTGACGGCCAGCCGATCAAGATCCGACCAGCTGACCATTCTTTCCCCGAACGGAGGACCGAAGGAGTAGGCGACCGCGATACCGTCCGTGAACTCGTCGAGCACGTGCCCGTCGTCGACCGTCCGGTCGGCGGTCGACACCAGGACGGGCAGAAAGCGGGTGCTCGTCACCTGCACGCGTGGAAACCTAATATGTGCAGGCGAGATCGTCACGCCCTGGCTGTCCGTCAATCCAACCGACACAGGGCGCGACGCCCGCCAGGCGCTCGTAGCTCAGTGGATAGAGCAGGGGTCTTCTAAGCCCAGGGTCGCAGGTTCGAATCCTGCCGAGCGCACCACCTGAACCCAACCGTGCGGGTACGTTGCGGGGGTGTCACTGATCTCCGTCGATCGCCCGCCCGAGAATGTCGCCGCCCCGCCGAATCGGGGTCGCCGCCGGCTGGCCGCGCTGTGCCTGGGGCTTACGACGGTCGGGCTGGTCCTGGGCTTCGCGGCGGCGAAGCTGAGCGCCGATCCGCACACCGCCCGGACGGAGATCATCACCGGCACCGTGACCTGGTCCAACGAGCAGACCAGGCTCATCGCCTTCGAGCGCGACGGCGTGACCCGTGGACCCGACGACAGCGACACGATCTACTCGGTGATCACGTACGGCTGGCAGGACGCCGGCGGCACGGTGCACGCCGACGACACATACCCGAGCTGCTTGGCCGGCACACCCGGCGAACCGGTCTCGATGGACCGGCACCGCGTCGAGATCAAGGCAATCCACCGCGACACGGGCGGAGAGCAGCAGGAGCACATCGCCGTTGCTGTGCGCTGCCTCGACTGACGGGTCAGGCGGACAGGCCGGCCCACGACCGCAGCAGGTGACCGCCGATCGAGTCCGGCGGTCCCGAACCCGGACCGTCGACGATCCGCGCGACAACCTCGCCGCGGGTGAACCATCGGGCCTCCAGCAACTCCACGCCGTCGACCGCGACGGCCTCGCTCGTGGCCCGGGCGACGAAACCCGCCATCAAGCCGGACGGGAAGGGCCAGCCCTGTGACCCCTGGTAGGTCACCGCGCCCACCGTGAGCCCCGCCTCCTCGGCGACCTCGCGCCGCACCGCGCCCTCCATGCTCTCGCCGACCTCGACGAACCCCGCCAGCAACGAGAAGCCGTCGGGGCCCGCGCCCCGGTGCCGGGCCAGCAGGCAGCGCGGTGCGGGACCTGGGCTCTCCACCAGTGCGATGACGGCCGGCTCGACCTGCGGGAACATTTGGCGTCCACACTGGATGCATTCGCGCACATGTCCGGCGTGGAGGCTCGACGCCGGACTGCCGCACGTGCCGCAGAACCGCGTGCGCCGGTTCCAATGCAGCAGGCCCCGCGCGTACGCCAACGTCGAAAGCTCCGGGCCCGGCAGGCCACCCGCCAAGCCGCGGAGGTCGACGCTGGCGTCCGCGCCGGCCAGCCGCAGCGCCTCGCCCTCCTCGACCTCGCTGAGGTCGGCCGCGAACACCGCCGTCGACCCGTCGAGGTGCAGCAGGACCGTCTGGGTGGCGGCCGCGAGCACGGCGCGGGCGGCCGGACCGATGAGCGTGACCGGGGCCGCGGCGACCAGCGGTCGGTCACGCCACATCGGCACCACCCGGGTGTCGTCACGCTCCAACCGCTGCGCGACCCAGCCCGGATCCGCCCGCCGGTCCGGGGCGCGGTCACCCGGTGTCGCCGTGTACGCCAGACCTTCCACGTGGTGCGACCCTACGCGGCCGAGGGCGGCGGTCAGCGCAGCTCCCAGGGCCACGCGGCGTCCCGACCCGCCTCCAGCAGCGGAATCATCCGGAACGCCTGGTCCGTGAGGCCGCCGAACGTGTGCCGGTTGGCCGTGCCCGACGGCGCGTGGCCCAGCCGGTAGCCGGCAAGGTTCCACGTGTACATCGGCACCTTCGCCGGCACGGCCTTGTCGACGTCGCCGCCGGCCGAGGCCTGTTCGTCCGTCACCACGACCACCCGGTCGTGGCCGGCGAAGTGGCGCCGGAGCGCCTCCGCCGTGTCCGTGCCGTACCCGATGAAGAAGCCGTCCGTCTTCCAGCGCTCGATCGACCGCAGCAGCGACTCGCCCCGCCGCAGCGGGAAGACCTTGCTTCCGGTCGAGAACGACACCACATCGGCGTACGCGCAGCGCTGCGCAAGGGCGACCCCGAACACGACCGCGGCGTCCCACCGCAGCAGCGTGCCGTCCTTGCTGAACGACGAGTGCATCGAGCCCGACGTGTCGACCAGCACGAGGGTACGGCCGCCCAGCCGCGGGATCGACGCCAGCGCGTGGCCGATCGCCTGCTCCAGCGGGTAGGCCCAGCGCAGCGACGGGGCCGCCCGGTGCGCCGACAGGAACCGCATCGGCAGCTGCCGCGACGTCGCCACCTGGGCCGGGTCGGCCAGCCGCGTGGCGACCGTGGCCGCGATCTCGTCCGGGACGCCGGCCCGGTCGAGGTTGCGCAGGTTCCGCAGCAGGGCCATGTAGCCCATGCCCGGGACCAGCGCCGCCCACAGCGCCGCCCGCTCGAGCCGGTCGCCGGCCAGCGACAGCACGTCCTCCCAGGTCATGCCGGCTGCGCGCAGCCGGTCGGCGGCGAGCAGCACGCCCGGGTCGTCGACCACGGCCCGGCGCAGCTCCGCGTTCGCGGCCAGCATCGGCAGCGACGCGCGGACCACCTCGGCGCGGCCGTGCCGGCGCTCCAGCGCGGCCATGAACAGGTCGCCCTGCCACGGCGCGGCCGGCGCCGGGTGCACCAGGTCGATGACGTCGGCGAACCGGAACCCCTTGGCGGCGGTGTCGTACTTGAGCAGGCCGTACTCCGTGTAGAGGCGGGCGACCGCGTCGGCGATGCCGCGCTTGACCGGCTTCGGGATCGTGCGGCCGTAGCGCGACGTCCAGTAGGCCAGCGCCTCACCCGGCTCGTCGGCGCGGCGCAGCACCGAGGCGACGATCTGCCGGCCGCCCGGGACGCCGGCCGCGAGCAGCGCCCGCGCGGCTTCCAGGGCGCCGACCAGCGCGGCCGAGCGCATGTTCGCGTCGCTGCGCAGCCAGCCGAGGAATCCGGCGAGCCAGCGCGGGTCGGCGACGGCGACGTCGCGGACCAGCGTGGCGTACCGGCTGTCGCGGTCGTCGGCGGCCTCGTAGAAGGTGGCCTCGCCGACCATGTTGGTCACGGCGAGCAGGAACAGCTCGGTCTTGCGGTCGCGCGCGTACCCCGGCGCGCCCTCGTACGTGACGCCCACCGCGCGGGTCTTCGTGGCATTGAACTTCGACATCGGTTGGATCCTTCCGCCAGCGGGAGCGGTCAGCCGTGGGACTCCACAGTGGATGGCATCGAGGCCTGGTGGGGAGTCGAACCCCGGGCCCCTTTCGGGGAAACGGTTTTGCAGACCGCCCGCCGCACCGGCAACGCGACCAGACCATGGCGTACGAGATGAACGCGTGTCGTCGGGTGGACTCGAACCACCGATCTCTTCGTTATCAGCGAAGCGCCCTCACCAGCTAGGCCACGACGACGTGGGTGGGTGCCCGAGATCAAACCGGTCCGGCGTCGTTAGGCGCTCTACCACTTGAGCTACACCGGCCGTGGCCGGCGGCGGGCCTCGAACCCGCAACCTCCCGCTCCCTGGGCGAAGAACTCCGAACCTGCGCACCGGGCACACAGCCTGGGCTCCCCGAGATCAAGGCGGCGACGGCATGATGCGGGTATCGAATCCCGCCGACCCGTGCAGGGTCGTTCACCGGAGAAGTAGCCGTCACCTGCGCACCGGGGAGGTGCGTCATGCCGGGACCGCACCGCGGCCCCACGTCGCAGGCCCCGGTGTCGAACCGGGCGGACCGCCGTTATGAGCAGCGGCTGGGCAGCCAACGCCCGCCTGCGTCGCGTACCCCCGGCTGGATTCGAACCAGCGACCTCGGCCTTCGGAGGGCCGCGCTCTTCCGCTGAGCTACGAGGGCATCGTGAGAGCGGAGGGATTCGAACCCCCTGAGCCGAAGCAACTGGGTTACAGCCAGCCCCACCTCTCCAACGGTGGCGCGCTCCCGTGGGGTGGTCGCGGGGACTCGAACCCACGCCTTCCGGACCCACAATCCGGCGCTCTTCCAACTGAGCTACGACCACCACGTTGACCGCCTCACCCTTGCTCGGTGAGCCCGGCCCTTCCTCATGCCATTCCGCCCGCCGAAGGTCTCCGTCTGAGCGTGACAGTTCGCGCACAGGAGGCGGAGATTCACCATGCGGTTGTCGTTGTTGACCCCGTTCGCGTGATCGATCTGCAACGGCGCCGGTAGGCCACACCACTCGGTGATACCGCAGACGGCGCAGGCACGGCCTGTGACCATTTGGAGGTATCGACTGCGAAGAAGATGAGGGCTGGCTGTGGAGTGCTCGACGAAGATGCCGTCGTTTGACACCCGCGGCGTATGCTCCCCACGCCTCCAGGCCCTACCCGAAAAATGCGCGTAGCTAAGACCAAGCGCGTCCGCATGACGCCGGAGGTGCATCGAGTTCGACGTTATGCCGAGTCTGGCGGCGACGTCCTTCCATGTCTTCGATTCAGCGACCGCGTCGACCAGTTCAGCCTGCGTCCACCTTGGAATGCGCCATGTGGCCACCCATGAATCCCAGATATGACAAGAAAACCGTGCCCGGGCCTGGGATCGAACCAGGGACCGCTGCTGTGTGAAAGCAGTGCTCTTCCGCTGAGCTACCCGGGCGTGCGCTCCCCCGGCTGGTCTCGAACCAACAACCTTGCCCTTAACAGGGGCCTGCTCTGCCATTGAGCTACGGGGGAATGGTCGCTCTTCCAACTGACCGGACGATACGTGGAAGCGGGAGCGGGATTCGAACCCGCGATTTCAGGCTTATGAGGCCTGCGAGGACGACCGAGCTCCTCTATCCCGCAAGTGCGCCGCGCAGGACTCGAACCTGCGATCTCCCGATTAAGAGTCGGCTGCTCTACCATGCTGAGCTAGCGGCGCTTGAAATCCACACTGGACATGACTCCACGCTATCCACCTTGCGTTGGATTGGCGTTTGTTGAGCCGTTTCTCGCTGGCGGAGGACACAGGACTTGAACCCGCGGCCTTTCGGCCGGCTCCGGTTTTCGAGACCGGCTGCGGCACCGTGCCGCGCTATCCTCCTTGGTCGGGCTGGCCGGATTTGAACCGACGACCTCTGCTTCCCGAAAGCAGCGCGCTACCAAACTGCGCCACAGCCCGATGTGTGCCCCTGGGAGGAGTCGAACCTCCACTTCCGGCTTCGTAGACCGGCACTCTGTCCATTGAGCTACAAGGGCATATTCCGTGAGTACCCGCGAAGGGATTCGAACCCCTAACCTTCCGGCCCTGAACCGGACGCCTCTTCCTGTTGGGCTACGCGGGCCTGCGTGGAGTGACGCGGTATCGAACCGCGCACGCGAAGCTTGCAAGGCAACGCTGTGCACCTGCACCCACCCCCGAGCCGCCGCCCGGGTTCGAACCGGGGACCTTCCGCTTACGAGGCGGACGCTCTGGCCAACTGAGCTACGGCGGCGAAACAAAAGAAACGTGCCCTCGGCGCGATTCGAACGCGCAACCTACGGCCCCTCAGACCGTCGCCTCTGCCAGTTGGGCCACGAGGGCAGTGCCACGAGCTCCCGGACAAGGATTCGAACCTCGATCTGCTGGGCCAGAACCAGCCGTCCTGCCGTTGGACGATCCGGGAAGGCGCGGCCGGCGGTAGGGAGACCGCCGGCCGCGGTCAGCGCCGGGCGAGTGACGCCCACGACGGGGTCGTCGGCTCGTGCCGCAGGACCATCCCGGCCTCGGCCGGGGTGCGGTCACCCTTGCGCTGGTTGCAGCCGTCGCAGGCCGCGATGGTGTTGGTCCAGGTGTTGCGGCCGCCGCGCGAGCGGGGCAGGACGTGGTCGACCGTGCTGGCGTGGCCGCCGCAGTAGCCGCACCGGCGCCCGTCACGGATCAGGACTCCCTGCCGCGACCAGCCCGGCACCGCCGTGTAGCGCCACTTCGTGACCACGTAGCGGACGAGGCGCACGACGGTCGGCACGGGATAGACGCCGATCAGCCCGTCGGGCCGGGACTCGTGGACCTCGGCGACCTGCCGGACGAGCATCCGCACGGCGTGCCGCAGACTGACCCGGTGGAGCGGGCCGAGGTCGGCGTTGATGACCAGGACGTCCACCGGGCCTCCTTTCAGCGAAATTGTCGAGGTGAAGAGCGGATGACCGGGTTCGAACCGGTGACCTGCACCCTGGCAAGGTGCCGCGCTGCCAACTGCGCCACATCCGCGCGTGCCGAGGGCGGGATTCGAACCCGCACCATCCCGGTTTTGAGCCGGGCACCTCTTCCGATTGGGTCACCTCGGCGAAAGAGAGCGGCCGGCGGGCACCGACCCCGCTTCTCCGGTTTGGAAGACCGACGTGTCCGCCGAGTTCACCACGACCGCTTGGCATTGACGTAGGCCGTGCCGGGATCGAACCGGCGATCTCCTGATTGAGAGTCAGGTGAGCGTTCCGCTGCTCCGACGGCCCAAAGTCGGGAACCGGGGAGTCGAACCCCGCGCTTCCTGCTCCCAAAGCAGGTCCGGTCACCGAGCCGGTCGTTCCCGAAGTCCCTCGGCGGCAAAAGAGCCGAGGGACACGGATGCCATCCACTGTGGAGTTCTCAAATCACATACCCAACCGGACCAATCGGCCCGGTAGGAAAGCAGGGCGAATCTGCAACAGGAGATCGACGCAAAAGAAGACGCCGCCCGGTCCCTTGCGGGTGGGCGGCGTCAGCGCTCGAAAAACGCAGCGCTACGTCGGCCACCGACCGGCGTGAATTGTGGCTTCGTAACCGGACAACCCGGCGAGACTGGGCAGGGTCGCGTTGCCGCACGGCATGCACCGTTGCGGTCGTCGCGAATCCCACTGCTTCAACATCTCCGGGTCTCCTTGCTCGTTGGTGTCTGTATTCAAAGGTAGGTCGTGCGAAGCGACAGGGCAACGGAATAACGAGATCATTCGTTGTGAAGTACTTCGGCGATCGTCAGCCGGGCCGCGCCACCGGCCGGGACCAGCGCCCCGATCAGCGCGATCGCCAATCCGGCCAGGGCCAGCAGGGCGAGGGTCGGGGCGTGCCAGACCGCCATGACGGCGCTCGGCAGCGTCACCTGGCTCGCGTCCGCGGCCTCCGGCACGATGAAACGGTGGGCCACCACGCCCACGGGGATGCCGAGCAGACCACCGGCGACGCCGACGACGACCATCGACGACAGCACCATCGTGACGACCTGGCGCGGCGTCATCCCGATCGACTTGAGCATCCCCAGGTCCCGCCGGCGCTCGCGGACGTTGAGCACGACCGTGTTGAACACACCCAGGGCGGCCACAGTGGACAGCAGCAGGGCCAGCGTCGACGCGAAGCCGACGATCGTCACCAGCATGTCGCTCAGTTGCGAGGTGTCCCAGGCGTCCAGCCCCGCGTCGGCGGCATGGACCGCGCGGACGTACGCCGCGACGTCACCGCCGTCGACGAGCTGGACCTGATAGCTGACCTCGTGCACCGGGACGTCCAGGTCCGGTGCCAGCGCGGTGAGGACGGTCCAGTCGGCGACGATGCTCGGCGGCCCGTTGGGGCCGTCCATCACCTCTCCGACGATGGTCAGCGTTCGCAGCGCGGAGCCGAGCCGCACCGTCAACTGGTCACCGACCGACAGGTCGCGCTCGCGCATCAACTGCGCCGCCACGACGGTCTCCCCCGGTCCGGACATCCACCGCCCTGACGTGAGCTCGTCGGCGTACCCCATCGTGGAGTAGTCACCGCGGAAGAAGTTCACGTCGAGCGCCTCGGTCTCACCCACGACCGACACCGGAAGGGTGTACCTGGCCGTGACCCGCGCGGCGCCCGGCAGCCCGCGCAGCAGTTCCTCGATCTGCGCGTCGGTGCGGGTCGTGGCCACCGGCGGCGCGGGCGGCGGCGCCCCGTCGGGCACGATCCTGGTGGAGCCGTCGGACGGGTTCACCACGACCTGCCCGTCGGACCGGTCCTGGATCGCGGCGACCCGGACCAGGGTGTTGGCCAGCCCGGTCGCGAACGTCACCGTGGTGACGCCGAGCAGGACCGCGGCGACCGTGAACGAGGTCCGGCCGGGCCGCGCGAACGGCTGTCCCAGACCGAGCGAGATCGCCCGCGGCAGGCGTACGCCCGCCAGCCGGTGCTGCACCCGCGTGCCGCGGCCGACCCGCGGCGCGCTGCCCGCGGTGATCGCCTCGGCCGCCGACAGGCGGTGTGCCCTGGTGGCCGGCACGAACGCGGCGAGCAGCACCGTCAACGGCACGCCGACCAGCACGGCCAGCCAGATCCAGCCGTTGGCCACGCCGCCGGGATCCAGCCCGAGCCCCTGGAAACCGTCCCGGATCAGCGGTTGCGCCGCGACGGTGCCCAGCACGGTGCCGAGCACGCAGGCCACGACCGCCGGCACCGACACCATCAGCAGGTAGACGGCGACCACCTGGCGGGGCGTGAACCCGAGTGCCTTGAGGATGCCGATGTGCCGGTAGCCGGAGACGACCGCGCCGCTGACCACGTTGCCGACGATCACGATCCCGACGACCAGGCCCAGCACGCCGAACGTGGCGAGCAGCGGCACGTACACCGCGACGTCCATGGAAACGCGTTCCTTGACGACGTTGTACGCCTGCGAGGCGACCAGCGCTTTCGGCGGCAGCCCGGCCGTCACGGCGGCCAGTGACCGCTCGACGGCGGCCGCGCTCGACACGTCGCCGGTGAACCGGTAGAGCATCTGGATCTCCGTCGGTCGCAGCGCCGCGAGCTGCGCCGGGGTCACCCACGCGTCGGCCGAACCCGCGAGGCTGTACGCCCAGCCGACGATGGTGAACCGCGTCCCGCCCAGCGTGATCGTCGCGCCCTCCGGCGGGAGCATGTCGTGCACCGGCTCGTTGAGCACGATCTCGCCGGGCGCCGCCGGCCACCGGCCGCGCCACAGGTCGAGCTTGTCGACCTCGCCACCCGGGTCGCCGCGGCCGACGACCCGCAGCGGCCCCCGCGGCCCCGGCCCTACGCGCTCCTCGGGCAGGAGGGTCGCGAGGCCGAACGGCCCGACCGCGGCCGCCACCCCCGTGCGCGCGCCGGTGAGCTGGTCCGCGGTGACGACCGCGGGGTCGAACTCCGCGATCGCGTGCGGCCCGGCCTGCCGCGCGAAGGCCCTGTCGAACGGCGCGGACGTGGCCGACAACAGCGCCAACGCCACCACGATCGTCGTGGTCGACAACAGCACGACCAGCCCGATCACAAAGGTCTGCACGCGCCGGCGCCGCACCGCCGCCCGCGCCGCCCGCCACACGGCGTTCATGCGCGTTCCAGAGCGCGCTCGTTGGTGACGCGGCCGTCGGCGAGCTCGACCACCCGGCTCGCGCAGCGGGTGGCGAGGCGCTCGTCGTGCGTGACGATCAGCAGCGTCTGCCCGATCTGGTTGAGGTCGAGCAGCAGGTCCATCACCTGCTCGCCCGACCGGCTGTCCAACGCCCCCGTCGGCTCGTCGGCCAGCAGCAGTCCGGGCCGGTTCATCAGCGCCCGCGCGACCGCCACCCGCTGCCGCTCGCCCCCGCTGAGCGCCGCCGGGTAGACGTTGCGGCGGTCCGCGACGCCGAGCTCGTCGAGCAGCTCCATGGCCCGCTGTCGCGCCGTCGCGACCCGGGACCCCGTCAGCTGCCCGGCGAGCGCCACGTTGTCCAGCGCCGGCAGGTCGTCGAGCAGGTTGAAGAACTGGAAGATCATGCCGATCCGGTGGCGGCGGAACAGGGCGAGCCTGGTCTCGTTGAGCCGCCCGAGGTCCTGGTCGTGCACCACCACCGAGCCGGACGTCGGGCGGTCCAGCCCGGCGATCATGTTGAGCAGGGTGGACTTGCCGCACCCGGACGGCCCCATCACCGCCACGGCCTCGCCGGCCCGGATCTCCAGGGACACGCCGGCCAGCGCGGTCGTGTCGCCGTACTCTTTGCGGACGTTCTCCAGCCGCACCACTGTGGTCATGCCAAGCAAGCTAGCCACCGACGGCCCCGGCGAGCGTCCGCCGCTGGATGCAATCCGGCACCACCGTCATACCCGGGATGTAGCCGGCTGGGCCCAGCGGATGACGCGGGCCGGGCCTGGTTCTGGGATGGTGGTGGGGTGGGTTGGCTGGTCGCCGCCCTCGCGACCGCGGTCGCGGCGGGCCTGTGCGTGGCGTGGCTGCGTGCCCGCGGCCGGCACCGCCGTGCCCTGGAGGAACGCGGCTGGCTGCTCGAGCGCGAGCGGGAGACCGCCTCGCACAAGGCCGTGGAGGAGGAGCGGGCCCGGATCGCCCGCGAGCTGCACGACATCGTCAGCCACAACGTGAGCCTGATGGTGGTGCAGGCGACCGCGGCCCGCGAGGTGCTCACCACGCTGCCGGACGACGCCGTCGCCGCAATGTCGGCCGTGGAAGGTGCCGGCCGCACGACGATGACCGAGCTGCGGCACATGCTGGGCCTGCTGGCGCCGCAGGCCGACGGGGAGACAACGGACGAACCGCAGCCGAGCCTGCGCCGGCTCACGCCGCTCGTCGACCGGATCGCGTTCGCCGGCCTGCCGGTGGAGGTGCGGATCTCCGGTGAGCCCCGACCGCTGCCGTCCGGTGTCGACGTGACCGCGTACCGGATCGTCCAGGAGGCGCTGACCAACGCCCTCAAGCACGGCTCGGGCGGAAAGGCCGAGGTCACCGTCCGGTACGCCGAGCATTCGCTGCGGGTCGAGGTGCTGACCAGCGGCCCGAGCGTGCTGACCGGCGCCCGGCCGGAACCGCGGAGCACCGACGGCACCGGGCGTGGGCTGCTCGGCCTGCGGCAACGGGTCGCGGTCTACGGCGGCGACCTCGACGCGCGGCGCCGGCTCGGCGGCGGCTACCGGGTCCGCGCCCGCATCCCGGTGGAGTACCCGTGACGCCGAGGGTGCTGATCGCCGACGACCAGGAGCTGATCCGCACCGGCTTCCGCCTGATCCTGACGGCCCGCGGCATCGACGTGGTCGGCGAGGCCGGCGACGGCGCCGAGGCGGTGACCGCGGCCCGGCGGCTGCGCCCGGACGTCGTGCTGATGGACATCCGGATGCCGACGATGAACGGGCTGGACGCGACCCGGCTGATCCTCGACGAGAAGAGCGGCTGCCGGGTGCTGATGCTGACGACCTTCGACCTCGACCGGTACGTCTACGCGGCGCTGCGGATCGGCGCGAGCGGCTTCCTGCTCAAGGACGTCACGGCGGATTACCTGGCCAACGCGGTGCGCCTGGTCACGACCGGGGACGCCCTGCTCGCGCCGTCGATCACGCGGCGGCTGGTGCAGCGCTTCGCGATCGAGGACCGGCAGGAGGACCGGCCCGCGAAACAGACCGAGCTGACGCCGCTGACACCCCGGGAACGCGAGGTGCTGACGCTGCTCGGCCGTGGACTGTCCAACACGGAGCTGGCGAGCGCCCTGACGCTCAGTGAGGCGACGGTGAAGACCCACGTCGCCCGCATCTTCGCCAAGCTGGGGCTACGCGACCGGGCGCAGGCGGTCGTCCTGGCCTACGAGACGGGGCTGGTCACTCCCGGCGACGGATAGTGGAAAAACTCTCGGCCGATCGAGGCAACCTGGCGGCCGCCCAGAGCATCTAATCCAATGTGGACGAAGATGCGGTCAGCGGAGTACGCGCAGCGGCGCGCCGTCGAGATAGGGGTCCTCGTCCTTGCGCGCGGCCAGCGAGTGGGTGGTCACGGTGTCCACGCTGGTGCCTCGACCTTCCGCCGGCCGGTAGCGGACCGTCGCCGCGTGCGGCGAGGAGTGGAGCACGATCCCGGGGCGCCAGCTGCCCGACGTGTGCACCCAGACCCAGGTGCCGGGCTGGAAGCCGGCGTTGGGAACGGTCTCGGGTTCCGTGCGGAGGTTGGGGTCGAGCAGGGGCGCGGCCATGCGGATCATCTCCGTCGCGGTGTGCGGTGCTGGGGGAGCTCGCGGGAGGCGTTGTGTAGATGAGCATCGCAGCCGGCACATCAGCGTGCAAGATTTCACGGCGATCTTTAACATCCTGAGGTCATCCATCGGCGCGAGTTTCAGTTACGCTATGTACCTCGCGGTTTCATGGTGAAAGAAGCAAGCCGCCGACCGCACGCCCAATATCGGTCTCTACCAGGAGCAAGTGGAGCGATGGAAGCTCGAAACAGGCACACGGTGCCGATCTTCGACTACCCAGAGCAACTTCTGGTTTTTGACCTTGCGGGTGTCTGGTTTGCCGGAAACCGTGGTGGGCGCCAGTTTCCACGTCAAATGACCAGAAGGGACTAACCCCATGCCGGACAGCACGGGATGGATCATGTCCAGCCGATCGACGGGCAACGGTGGCAGCTGCGTGGAAGCGCGCCGCCACGAAGGTTGGATCGAGGTGCGCAACAGCAAGAACCGTTCCGGTGGCCTGGTGCGGTTCACCACCGAGGAATGGGACTCGTTCCTCTTCGGCGCCAAGGGCGGCGAGTTCGACCAGCTGCTGACCGACTGAGCACGACAGACACAAAGAAAGAGCGCCGGGCCGGAAAACCGGCCCGGCGCACGCGTTCGCGGGTGCCTCAGCGCACCTTGCCCACGGCGCAGACGCCGCCGCTCTCGGTCGGCCGGTCGACGAAGTCCTGCGGGTCGCCGGGCGCGGGACGCCACTCCGGCAGCCAGACGACGCCGGGCTCGACCAGCTCCAGCCCCTCGAACCAGCCGCCGACCTGTGCCTTGCTGCGCAGGACGAACGGCGTCGCGGTGTCGCGCTTGTAGACGTCCTGCGCGTTGTCCAGGTCGGTCAGGTCCCGCTGCATGCCCTCGGCCGAACCGTGCGAGATGGCCAGGTAGCTGCCCGGCACCAGGGGCCGCAGCAGCTCGCGCACCGCCCCGGCCGCGGCCTCGTCCTCGGAGACGAAGTGCAGCACCGCGACCATCAGCAGGCCGACCGGCTGGTCGAAGTCAATGATCTTGCGGACCTGCGGGTGGTCGAGAATGGACTGCGGGTCGCGCAGGTCCGCCCGGATCGCCGTGGCGTTGTCGTTGCCCTCGAGCAGGTCGAGGCTCTCCGAGACGGCGACCGGGTCCATGTCGACGTAGACGACCCGCGCCTCGGGGACGATCTCCTGGGCGATCTCGTGCACGTTGCCCTCGGTCGGGATGCCGGAGCCGACGTCGAGGAACTGCGTGATGCCCTGGCCGGCCAGGTGCCGCACGGCGCGGCCGAGGAAGGCGCGGTTGGTGCGGGCCAGCAGCGGCACGAACGGGAACATCTTGGTGATGGCCTGCGCGGCGGCCCGGTCGGCCGCGAAGTTGTGCGTGCCGCCCAGGTGGAAGTCGTAGATCCGGGCCGCGGTCGCGGGCTTGTTGTTGCCGTCGTTCGCGACAGAAGCCACGAGCCCTCCCCAGGGTCCAAGGTCGCCAACCGTCAAGGTCCACTATGCCCGAAGGCACCGAACGCTGTCGCCCCGGGGAGAGGGCTCAGAAGTTCTCCAAGGCCACGGAGGCCTTGGTCACCAGATCGAAGACCCGGCGGTATTCGGCGACCTCGTGCTCCTCCTCCAGATAGAGGGCACCGACGTGGGACTCGAGGTAGACCACGTCCGGGTCGTCGGGATCGTCGAAGTCGAGGATGCGGAACGCGCCGGCCATCGCGGCGTGCGCGCCGACCGCGAACGGCAGCACGCGGATCTCCACGTTGTCGCGCTTGGCCGTGCGGCGCAGGTGCTCGATCTGCCCGTCGAGCACCGTCCGGCCGCCGACCGGTCGGCTCAGCGCCCCCTCGCCCAGCACGGTCACCAGGCGGGGGGCGCGGGCTAGTAGCGCGCGCTGGCGCTGCATCCGCAGCTTCACCTGCCGGTGCACGGCCTCGTCGTCACGGGGCTGCTCGGCGCCGAACACCGCCAGCGCGTACTGCTCGGTCTGCAGCTCGCCGGGGATGATCTCGCCGTCGTAGGTGCAGATCTTCGAGGCGCTGGCCTCGAGGCCGACGTAGAGCTTGAACCAGTCCGGGATGACCGGGCTGCCGTCCCACCACTCCTCGCGCGACGTGCCGAGGGCCAGCTCGGCGAGCGCGTCGGTGACGCTCTGGTCGGCGCCGTAGAGCCAGCACAGCGCCCGCACGTTGGCGCCGGTGACGGGAACCTTGCCGGTCTCGATGCGGTGCAGCGTCGGCTCGGAGATGCCGAGCTTGGCCTCCGCGACCTCACGGCGGGACTTGCCGTTGGCGAGCCGCAACTTGGTCAGCCGTCGCCCGAGGGCACGCCGAACCACCCGCTGGCCAGTGACCGGCACTTCCCGACCTCCCATGCATTGCGCCCCGCGACGCCATGTCAACGCCGACACCTTACCGGCGGTGCCAGTCCAGTTACACCATCCGAAGGATCAAATCCCAAAGATCGATCCGGAAGTACGGGGTAGACCGCGCACCACCCTAACGGGGGATACTGCGATCATGCCGCTCCCTACCGGCTATGCCGACCTGGTCCAGCAGGCGTCCGCCGAAGCGCGCGACGGCGCCACCGAGACGGCTGTCCTGCGCGTCCTGCGCGACGGCGGGCTCCAGCTGCTCCCCTCCGCCCGTGCGCTGTGCGACATCTACGACATCGACCTCGGCGAGGCGCAACGGCGCATCGACCGCAGCGGCGTCTGGTCCGACGTCCGCGACGACCGCGCGCCGTTCGGCGTCGGCTAGGGCGCGCCTAGTCCTCGGGGGCGTAGAAGGCGATCGTGTTGGCCACCGCGGCCGTCACCTCGTCGGGTGGAGCGCCGTCGGCGAGCTGTGCCGCGCCCCAGGCCTCCGCGCTGGCCACCATGAACGCCTGCGCCTCGGGCGACTCCTCCCAGCCCTCGGCGTCCTCGAGACCGCCGCCGGCCAGGTGCAGGCCCAGGCCCAGGAACGACAGGTCCCAGCCGACGCCCGTGGCACCGGGGCCGTACTGCGCCCAGAGCTGCGGGTCGACCACCGCGACGTGGCGCAGCAGCAGCTCGGTGCCGCCGTCCGGCTCCGGCGACAGCGTCAGGTGCACCTCGCTGCCGGTGGTCGTGGCGATGTCGGCGCCGAAGATCCAGGTGACGACCAGCTCGGTCGGCCGCTCGCAGCGCAGGATCCGGCCGCCCGCGTTGCCCTCCATCTGATAGAGCCCGCCCACCGTGAAATCGCCGGTGACGGGGAGGAACCAGCGGCCGAGCCGGTCCGGATCGGTCAGCGCGTCCCAGACGTCGTCGGCGGGCGCCGGGAAGCTGCGCCGCAGGACCACCGAGCGCGCCGGGCCCTCGGGCAGGTTCTGCTGGCCCACTTCGCGGGTGGCGGCCTTGATCGCGTCCAGAAAGTCCATGTTCGACACTTTAGAGGAGGGCGTACGTCAGGCCTGCTTCGCCAGGTCCGCACAGCCGCTCTCGTCGGGCAGTATCGGGCGCAGCAGCACGGACCACTGCTTGCCGCCGGACTCCCACGGTGTGGCGGCATTGGCCTTGCCGGCCGCGGCCAGCACCGCCTTGGCCTCGTCGCCCTCGGCCGTCACGCAGCCCACGTCGAGGTTGGCATTGAGCCGGTCGCCGGGCAGCGCCGGGCCGGGCCAGGCCACGGGCGCCTGCGGACCGCCGAGGTCGACCACGTTCTCGGGCTTGACGTAGGGGGTGGCGATCGCCGCGACCGCCTTCGCCGCGTAGCCGCCCTCTTCCTTGACCGCGCCGGCGCCGAGCGTCCCCGGCATCATCGGACAGTTGGTCAACCTCGTCGAGAACGGCGAGCCCGTGCGGATGTCGAAGCGGG